>JBAXZS010000306.1:0-3122 GCA_041670175.1 Sphaerochaetaceae bacterium
ACGCCTTCAACTGATCAGTCATTAGGAGGAACAATCTATGACTATTTTGGAACTGCGTGAGAAACGCGCCAAGGCTTGGGAGGCGACGAAGGCATTCCTCGAGTCCCATAGGAACGACAAGGGAGTCCTGTCCGCCGAGGATGATGCCACCTACTCCAGAATGGAAGGTGAGATTACCAACCTCGGCAAGGAGATCTCCAGGATGGAGAGGCAGGAAGCTCTCGACGCCGAGCTCCGCAAGCCCGTAAACATGCCGCTTACCGGCAGACCGGATATCGGCAAGGCTGATGCCAAGACCGGCAGGGCCGCCGATGAGTACTGGGCTTCATTCTGGAACCTCATGAGAAGCAAGGCCGCGATGCCGAACGTCATCAACGCGCTTCAGATCGGGACCGACAGCGAGGGTGGCTATCTTGTGCCTGACGAGTTCGAGCACACGCTGGTGGATGCCTTGCAGGAGGAGAACATCTTCCGTCAGTTGGCCACCATCATCCAGACCGCTTCGGGCGAGCGTAAGATTGTTTATGATAGCCTAAAAATCAGCAAAGTTCGCAACAGGAATTCAGCAGGATTCTCATCATAGAAAAGGGACAGTTGAAGCAGAGCCGTCCCATGATGGAAACTCTTGGTATACACACAACAAGAACCAAGGAGTTTCAAAGGAAAGATGCTTAACATGTCCCAAGTCGAAAGTATAAAGGAACAATGGAGCAACGGAAAGAGCGTGAGCGAGATAGCGAGATCGGTTTCCGTCGACAGAAACACCGTCTACAAGTACAAGGAGATGGATAATTTCAACCAAGATATTGCCACCTATTCAGGCAAAGGGCGTATTCTGGACAAGTACAAGGATGAAGTGATTGCGATGCTCCGCGAGGATCGCAAATGGTTTCACAAGCAGCGACACACCGCCAAGAAGATATTCGAGATACTCAAAGAGAGGCATCCTGAGTTCGATTGTAGCTATTGCACTGTGGCGAGGCTGGTCGCGGAGCTGAGAAGGATGCTTCGCAGGGACGAGGCGAACGGGCCTGGGACGTTACGGTTGGTTTGGAAGCCAGGCGTGGCGCAAGCAGACTTCGGCGAGGCCGATTTCTTGATTGATGAGAAACTGGAGCGTCACAAATACCTGAATCTGGCATTTCCCAACAGCAACAAGCTGTTCGCGGTCCTTGCAGACGGAGAAGCGTGCGAATGCGTCTGTTTTTGCTTGTTTCAGATTTTCCGCCTCATCGGGTATGTTCCGTCAAGGATAGTGTTCGACAACGCCACCGGCATAGGTCGACGCGTCTTCAACGTGATGAACGAGTCGGAGCTCTTCACGCGCTTCCGGCTACATTACGGGTTCAGAAGCACGTTCACGAATCCTCGCGCTGGATACGAGAAAGGATGCGTGGAGAACTCGATAGGAACGGTCAGGCGGAACATGTTCGTCCCACCGATGGCGGCATACAGGCCTTTCTCACTGTTCAACGAAAGGGTCCTGCTTCCAGAATCCTCATCGCTGAACGGGAAGGAAAACCATTACAGCAAAGGAATTCCCATCGATGATCTTTTTGCTCAGGACATCGGAGCGATGGAACCGGTCAACCCGAACGATTTCCGCATAGAGAAGATGGACATAATCCATCTCAGCGGCACTGGAACGGCAAAACTTGAATCCAAGCATGAATACGTGCTTGGACCCGGCCTTGCGTCTGCAAAGGTGATTGTGGGTCGCGGATCGGAAACAGTCAGCTTCTACTCGCTTGACGGCAAGCTCATCAAGTCATTCGACAGAGCATACTCGGACAAGCCGACGGTCAACTACGACCTCGAGTCGATGCTGAGAGGGCTGAAAAGGAAGCCCAACAGCTGGCCCAACAGTCCTGTGCGCGATGCGATAGAGGACAACGTCTTCCGAAGATACATGGATGATGCCGACGGCAAAGAGCGCCATCGCATGCTCTACATGCTTTCGAGCAACGCTGAGGAGTTCGGTTTCGGCATAAGTTGCGTGGCGATGGGGGATCTGTTCGATTCCGGAAGGATTCCTTCGAAGGACGATCTCGCCTCGCTGTCCAGACGCATGCAGTCGTTCCCTTGCGCCAACTCGGTCAACCCCACTGGAGTCGATCTCAAGATATTCGACATTCTGATGGGCAAGGAGGCATGAGATGGCAAGACAAAGTCTCAGCGAGAGAACCCAGATGGAGGCGAATGTAAGAGAGAACATGAGGAAGTTCTTCTTTAGTGGTGCGGCGGTCAGCCATATGCTCGAGGCTCCGTTCAAGAAACTCAGGGAGTTCAACGAATTTTTGAATTGGGAACTGGAAAACAGGGAAGATGCCAGGAGGCTTCGCAACATCAAGAACGCATGCTTTCCATTGATGAAAAGCCTTGATGATTACAGATTCGACGAGCTCAGGATGCCTGAGAGCATCACGCGTCAGGACATGATCGACCTGAAGTTCATTGACGCCAAGCACACCTTGGTGTTCTACGGCATCTGCGGTTCAGGCAAGACCATGCTTTCCATCGCTTTGGGCATAAAAGCATGCAACTGCGGGTACAGGGTGAGGTTCGTCACACTCTCTCAGCTGGCGACAAGGCTCATTGAGGCAAAAGAGAACGGGCGCATTGAAAAGGTTTTGGCTGACTACAGGAACCTGGGTCTTCTCATCATTGACGAATGGGGCTACTGCCAACTTGACAAAAAGAGCTCAGAGTTCGTTTTTCAGGTCATCGCTGAAAGCTATGAGAAGAAAAGCTTGATTCTAACCACGAACCTCCCGTTCAGCGAATGGGGCAAGATTGTGGCAGACGAGCAACTTGCGGCGGCAATGATAGACAGGATAGTCCATTTCGGACATCTGATTGACACGGGAACCGTTGATTGGAGGCTTCGGCTCTCACCGATGAACCATCAGATGACTGAAAAGAAGAGTGTTTGATGCGGTTTTGAGAAAAGTGCTGAATTCTTGTGATAATTGTGCTGATTTCCTATTGATAAAACACAACTGAATGCCGAGATACGCAGGAGAAGCCGTGTGGTTGGGGTATTCCCCAGCACTGCCTCCTACATGAGGCTGCTTGTCTGCTATCTCATGGAATACCAGGACGACAACGAGACCGGCAGGGCG
>JBAXZS010000307.1:0-3116 GCA_041670175.1 Sphaerochaetaceae bacterium
AAACGTCGGGTGGTCTGTATCGACTTGCCTACCAGATTGGTATAGCCGTCTTCTTCATCCTCTTCCCTATTAAGATAGCCGGCATGAAGCATAAACGGCTCCATGTCTTTTCCTTGTTTCACCAAGATGGCACTGCAGCTTATCGGCAAAAGGAACATCTTATGGAAATCCACCGTGAGGGAATCACCAAGAGACAAATCCCCAATCCTCGTGCAGTATTTCTCGGAAAGGATGGCGGCACTCCCATAGGCGGCATCGCTATGAAGCCACATGCCATATTTCTGGCAAAGTTCCTTAAGGGAAACCACATCATCGATACTGCCATAATCGGTTGTCCCGATGGTCGCTACAACACACATAGGCAGCAACCCTGCCTTTGCATCCCTCTCCAGCATCTCTGACAAGGCGCTGACATCCATCCTGCATCGGTCATCCGCCGGAACCTTCACTATCGATTGATAGCCCAACCCCATCAGATGGGCGCTTTTCTCCATGGAGAAATGAGACAACTCGGAGACGTAGATCCGGAGTTTCTGCCATTGGGAAGGCAATCCATACTTCTTGATGTCATAATTCAGGTGTGTGTTGCAATACCAGTCCCTTGCAAGCATCAGGCAACAGAGATTCGATTGGCTTCCTCCGCTGGTGAAGACCCCGTCACTGTTTTCCCCGTAGCCATACAGAAGACAAAGCTGACGAATAACCTCAAGTTCAATCTCTGTGGCCACAGGACTCTGGTCCCAGGAATCCATCGATTGGTTGAAAGTTGAAATAATAAGCTCACTTGCAAGACTTTCCATCAAGGCGGGACTATGCAAATGGGCCATATAGATCGTCGAGGCTGGCTTCACAAAGTTGGGAAGGACTTCCCGCTCAACCTTTTCCAGCACTTTTTCGAAACCCAACCCATGAGCAGGGAGGATTTCTTCCTTGGCAATGACTTTTTTAAGTTCCTTGGGGGAAAGGCCTTCATAGGCCTTCCCGTCCTGCAATGAAGAAAGAATGGCCTTCATTGTGAGCCCGCACATCTTTTGATAGGTTTCCTGAGATGCTTTATCCTCTGTCAAAAAAAGACTATCGAAGCGCATTCGCATTCACCTGAAGGACTACTTGCTCAAAAATATCCAACATTATTGCTATCTCCTCACGGCTCACTGTCAATGCACAAAGACACCGCATGACCGACCCGTTTCGTCCCCCCCGCTCCATGACGAGTTTCTTCTCAAAGCATTTTTGTTGTACCAACGCCGCGATATCGCCACAAGCAAGAGGCCGACCCATTTGGTCCATTCCCCCCTTGGGATCAACAAACTCAACACCAATCATCAAACCTTTGCCACGCACATCCCCGACGATGGGGGCTTTCTTTTGCAAGGCCTTGATACCTTCAAGAAGAATCTGACCCTTTTCAACCACATCCTTGAGAAACAAGGGGTCGGACACCCTTCTCATCACCACCGTACCTCCTGCCATGGCAAGCTGGTCGCCACGGAAGGTCCCCGTGTGGGCACCTGGCTTCCATGCATCCAGCTTCTTGTTATATACCACGACAGACAAGGGCAAGGCGCCGCCAATGGCCTTTGACAGGAGAATCACATCAGGAATTATATCCGCATATTCAAAGGCAAAGAACTTGCCTGAACGGCCAATTCCACACTGGATCTCATCCACAATCATGGGGATAGCAAGTTCTTCAGTGACCCGACGTACAGTTTGGAGAAACTTAATTGGAGCAGGAATCACCCCACCCTCGCCTTGGATAGGTTCCAGAATGACAGCAGCAGGCTTGGTGATACCACTTTCACTATCTTTCAATACTCGTTCAAAATAGGCACAGGCAGCATCTGTTCCCGATTCTCCACCAAGACCAAACGGACAACGGTAGGAATAGGGATAAGGCAAGAAATGAACATCAGGCATCAATGATGCGACAGGAGTCTTTGCAGCAAGATTGCCAGTAAGGGAAAGTGCTCCATGGCCCATGCCATGAAATGCACCATTGAAAGCAACCACGGAAGAACGCCCTGTGGCGGTCTTGCAAAGTTTAATGGCTGCGTCTACAGCATCAGTACCACTTGGAGAGCAAAACTGTATTCTTGCATTCCCTTGCATTCCCCGGGGAAGCAAATTAAACAGGGTCTCGACAAACTTATCCTTAACAGGAGTGGTAATATCCAATGTATGAAGAGGGGCATCACTGGCAAGCATGTCCATCATCACCTGATTGACCTCATGGTCATTGTGTCCGAGAGCCAACGTACCTGCTCCACAAAGGAAATCAAGATACTTGTTACCCTCCACATCCTCTACCCAAGAACCCTTTGCTTTCTTCAATGCAAATGGGAATTTCCTTGGATAGCTTCGAGCGTTCGACTCACTTTCGTTCTGACGATCAAGATAATACTTGTTTGAATCTGTGATGCTCATCTCTCTCTTGCCTTCTTCTCTTCAATATGTATCCCCAAAACCAGGGTACGATACCTGTTATCTTCCTTTTGACTTTTATGGGCTTAAAGCCCAACCTAGCCGAGGTTTATGCTACCATAATTCTCAAGCAAGGTATTATTACCAACATTGGGTAGAAAAGAAAAGACTTTTTGCCAAAAACCTTAAGAAAAAACTAAAAAGATTTAATAATTGAAAAACAGAGTCCCCTAAGGGAACTCTCGAAAGACTTTACCTTGATTTTATGGAGAAAAGGATTCCTTGTTACTCCAAGGCAAACAGAGCGGCTCCAATGGCTCCGCACAGCTGGGCCATGGGTGAAACGAAAAGCCTTATGCCAAGTTTGTTCTCGATGGCATGGACCACCCCGAGGTTTCTCGAGACCCCACCGGTAATCATATACTCTCCCTCCAAGCCCAACCGATTGACCAACGAGGCGGTTTTGCTGGCTACTGCCTTATCCAACGCATGAACAATATCCCCCACCCGCTTGTTCCTTGCAACAAGTGATACCACTTCGGATTCAGCGAATACGGTACACATGCTGCTGATGGTGATCTCTTCCTGCCACTCATCTCCAAGTGCGCCAAGTTCATCAAGTTCCAGGCCCAAGGTGTGAGCCATCATCTCCATAAAACGTCCCGTGCCAGCGGCACATTTGTCATTCATGA
>JBAXZS010000308.1:0-3089 GCA_041670175.1 Sphaerochaetaceae bacterium
AAGCTGTCCATACAGATACAACGATAATTGCCCGCTTTCCTGCCGTTTCAGCCACAAGGAAACCCCTTCCCTGCTGATTCGAACCTTCAGGGGAAGACCATGGAGAGTCAAGCAGAAAGAATACCCTTTCCATGCCTCAGGAAGAAAGGGGAAAAGATACAAACCACTTTCCTTGATTCGCAATCCTGCGAATCCGAACAGAATCGCAAGATAGCTACCTCCCATGTTTGCCGTATGGATACCATCCTTGGTGTTCCCATGGGTATTATGAATGTCAATCTCCACTGAATTGCCAAAATAAGCATACGCTTTGTCCCAAAGCCCAAGCCGGGATGCCATGATACTGAAGATGCAGGTGGAGAGCGACGAGTCATGGGTCGTCAATCTCTCGTAATATAGGAACGTATTCAACATGGTTGAGAACGAGGTCTCGTCCTCGTACAAGAAATTCGCAAGTACCGTATCCGCTTGTTTGCATACCTGGTACCGATAAAGCATCAAGGGATGATAATGCAAAAGAAGAGGGAACTTGTCTTTGGGAGTCTCTTTCAAGTCCCAGACCTTCTTCGATAGGAAGCTGTCATCCTGCGGGATGATGTCAAGTTTCGTATCATAGGGAAGATATATGGCTTTTTCCGCTTCCTCAAATGCTGAAATCTCTTTCTCAGTGATGCCTGTGGCCCTGCATGCCTGTTCCGCCAACCCTCTATGCGTAAAATCATTGAATAGTTTTACCGCCCAATGAAAATCATATTTTGCCGAGACATTGGTATAATAGTTGTTGTTCACCAAACAAGTGTATTCATCGGGTCCTGTCACACAATTCAGGCGGAACGTCCCCTCGACGTATGTCCCCAAATCATACCAAAGACGAGCAATCTCCAGTAGCATCTCCAACCCCATCTGTACCATGAAGTCCTCATCCCCGGTTACCAAATAGTACATGACAATCGCATAAGCTATCGCTCCATCGATATGGTATTGCGCCGTACCGGCGGGAAAGAACCCTGAGCATTCCTTGCCGGAAATGGTTCTCCAAGGGAAAAGAGCTCCCTTCCTATGACCAAGTAGCCGAGCGTTCTCCCGGGCCTGGGGAAGAATGGAATATCGATAAACCAGAAGTTTTCTTGATAATTCCGGTTGGGTCAAGGTGAAAAACGGTTGCACAAACATCTCCGTATCCCAGAAATAGTGCCCCTCATATCCTTCTCCAGAAAGACCCTTGGCGGCAAGATGGGAAATTCCATCCTTACCGACGGATTGAAGCAATTGGTACATGTTGAAGTTCAAGGCTTCGCTCAGGGTGTCATCACCCTCAATCTCACAATCAAAACGATCCCAGAACAAGGCAAGGTAATCAGCTTGCTCATGAAACAAGATAGCAGGTCCAGCGGAAACTGCGGCTGTCAGGATTTTTCGTGCTGTGGATTTCGGATCCTCCCATCTTCTGCTATCGGTGAAGACGGCATATCGAAAAAAGGTCAGGGGAATCCCCTTCTGAGCATGCAGATAATAGCATCGGACCATACTTTCGGAAGATACTGTCTGCTCAGTCCTCAAGGGAGAAGGATCAAGTGAATCCTCAAGATCAGTCACTACGATGATGCCACTTCTGGCTACATGGGAGACAATGGTCGAGTTCCGGGTGCGATCATCGGCTTCCACCTTGTCGACCATAATGTGTTTCAATGACTCAGAAGCCAATCGAGGGTCGTTCGGGTCACAAAAATTCTTGACATCGGCATGATGAGAGGCTTTGATCAGAACTTCGGCATCCTGGTCAATGGATACAGATAAAACAAGGAGAAACAAGGGCAGACGAGAAAAGGATGCCATTCTTTTTACCTGAAGCCGCACAATCTTTCCCTTGCTACTTTCCCAAACCAATTCCCGTTGTACAAATCCTTTTTCCATATCAAGAACACGGAAGCCCTTCACTCTTTTTCCAGAAAAAGGAGTACAAAGCTCACCATCGACATACAACTTGATGTCCTGTACATCGGCGACATTGACCAGTGTCTGTTTCTCTGTGGCCAAACCGAATAACGGTTCAGCCTGGTTCATCGGAATCAAATCATAGACTCCGTTGATATAGGATCCTCGCACTGAGGAATATGAGGCAGGATAACCTTCCTCCAATGCCCCCCTGACCCCGATGTATCCGTTCGCACTATGGAACAGCGTCTCCTCAAGGGAAAGGGTGTCATTGTCAAGCTTGTCCAATTGTCTCACAAAACAACGATTACTCTTCATTTTACGGCTCCAGCAACGACGCCCTTGATAATGTATTTCTGTGCACAGAAATAGAAGATGATGACAGGGACGATTGCCATGGTGAGCCCTGCCATCGCCTGATTCCATTGGATGGTGAACACACCGAAAAAGGAACTGGTTGACAAAGGAATCGTTCGCAAGGCCTTGTTGTTCAACACCAAGGAAGGCAACAGGTAATCATTCCAAATCCAGATGATATCCAGGATGATGACCGTCATCACCGTCGGCTTCAGCATCGGAAACACGATGCGCCAGAAGACCCCGAATACGGAACATCCGTCCAAAGTGGCTGCCTCCTCAAGGGAAATCGGAATACTTTTTACAAAACCATGAAATAGGAAAACAGCCATTGCCATACCAAAACCTATATACATGAAGACGATTCCTCCATAGGTGTTGAGCACTTGAATGCCAAGAGTGAGCTTTGACCATTTCATCATCTGGACCAGTGGCATCATCAAAGTCTGAAAAGGAATCAGCATCGTCGCAACAAACACAAGATAGAGAAATTTGCTCAACCTATCGTTCTTGCGGGCAATCATCCATGCACACATGGAAGAAAATACAATGATGAAGAGGATGGAGACCACCGTAATGAGTATCGAGTTGCCAAAAGCCCTGAGAAAACTCATCTTCCCTGCAGCCTCAGCGTAATTTTTCCAGAGAAAAGTTGAGGGAAGCGCCACCGGATCCATGTACAGCTCGGCACGATTCTTCACTGAATTGATGAACATGATGTATAAAGGAAACAAGAAAATCAATCCGAGCATAAGGATAAACACGGACAGGATGATATTCCGACCTCTGTTTTTCGC
>JBAXZS010000309.1:0-3082 GCA_041670175.1 Sphaerochaetaceae bacterium
TAAGTCGGAGAATGCTGAGGATGATCTTCAGAGTGCTTGTGGCGTAGGGGGCTTGAGCTCGTCCAATGAAGGCAAGAGCGCTTTGATCAACCGGGGGAAGCTTGATTATCACTTTCCTCCTGCTGATATTCTGGTGGATTATCCCCACACCGGGTCTGCCCTTGATGAAGAGACCCAGCAAAAGGGAGTGAGGTTGGTCCAGACATTGGCGGAGTTCAATGTCAAGGTCGAGCTGGTGAATATCATCAAGGGGCCGACAGTCACTATGTTTGAGATTCTTCCCGCCCCGGGAATACGGGTCAACCAGATTGTGGGTCTGGCTGATAATATTCAGCTACGTCTTCCCGCGACCCAGATTCGTATTGTGGCCCCGATTCCCGGCAAGACAGCCGTAGGAGTGGAAGTGCCAAATGCCAAAAGGGAGACCATAGGCTTCAAGGAAATGCTTCCTTCCATGGATTCCAAAAATTACAAGATTCCTATGGTGCTTGGGAAAAACCTTTTGGGCGAGTCCCTCATCATTGATGTGGCCAATGCTCCCCATTTGCTAATCGCTGGGGCCACAGGAAGTGGCAAGAGCGTATGTGTGAACAGCCTTATCAGCTCAATCCTGTATCAGAAGAGCCCCAAGCAGGTGCGTCTGATTTTGGTTGATCCTAAGATTGTTGAACTTCAGGTATACAATGGGATTCCCCATTTGCTTACCCCTGTCATCACGGATCCAAAACGTACTCTCAAGGCCTTGGACTTCTGTCTGTACGAGATGGATAGGCGCTACAAACTCCTTCAGAGCCTCAATACCCGTAATATCATCGGATACAACCAGAAGGTTGAGGAAGGAAATGTCTGCCGTGAGAAGCTTCCCTATATTGTGGTGATCATTGATGAGTTTGCGGATTTGATGCATACGGTGGGTAAGGAGTTGGAAGCCAAGGTAAGTCGGCTTACTGCCATGAGCCGTGCCGTGGGTATCCATCTGGTGCTGGCCACCCAAAGGCCTAGTGTTGATGTCATCACCGGGGTCATCAAGACAAATATTCCCAGCCGTATAGCGTTCGCTGTGACGAGTAACCAGGATAGTCGTATCATTATTGATGAGATTGGTGCTGAAAAACTTCTTGGCAAGGGAGATATGCTGTATGTCTCTGCCTCTGATCCCAGTGCCACTCGTATTCAAGGCGCCTTCCTTAGTGATGGTGAGGTTGAGAAGGTGGTCGGTTTTGCGAGCAAGCAAGGAGTCCAGGACTTTATTGATGAGCTTTTCTTTGAGGAAGAGCCTCAAAAGAACGAGGATGGATATGATGACAACTCCTTCTCTGATGGCGCTTCTCCTGAAGATAACAATGACGAGGTCTTGATGGGACAGGCCTTGCAGATTGCGGTGGAACGTAAGTGTGCATCGGCTTCTTATTTGCAGAGAAGGCTAAGAATCGGATATAACAGAGCTGCTCGATTGGTTGAGCAGATGGAAGACGAGGGATATGTGGGACCGGCCAATGGCAGTAAACCAAGGCCGCTGCTTCGCTATCCCGGTTCAGTGAGCCTTGGACAACAGGATGCTGGCCAAGTGGCAGGAGAGAAAACTAATGATAGGTGAACATGTAATAAAGAATGGAAGATTGATCAGCCAGAGTGAGGCTGTGGTTCCTGTAACGCTCCGTGAAGTGCAATATTGTTTTTGCACCTATGAGTCGCTGAGAGTGCTTCACTCTCAAATTGTGCATTTGGATGATCATCTATTGCGTCTGAAGAATTCCTGTGAGGGTATTCATCTTACCCATTCCTTTTCTTATGAGGAGATCGGTTCTTGGACGCAGGACCTGATTAAAGCGGATGGGATTGAGGATGCCACATTGAAGATTCTTCTCTATGGGGGGCCCTCGCCGATGTGTTTCATTCTTGCAAGCAAGTTGCTTACCTATCCTGTCTCGTATTATCAGGATGGTATCAAGGTGATCACCTATCAGGGAGAGCGACTTTTACCTTCCTGCAAGACAGGGAATTTACTTTTGAACTACATGGCGGTGGAGGAGGCCAAGAGGCAAGATGGCTTTGAAGCCTTGCTGGTCAACAGAGAGGACGAGGTCCTTGAAGGTACCCGATCGAACTTCTATGCCTTCAAGGGTGGGTCTCTTTTCACGGCCAAGGATGAGCAGGTGCTCCTAGGCGTTACCCGTACCCGGGTGCTTAAGGCAGCCGAGCAACTGGATATTCCTATTGTATTTGAGGCCCCTCTTGCTCAGGAGGTGATCCAAGGGTATTACGATGAGCTTTTCATAAGCGCCACAAGCATGGCTGCAATGCCCATAGCACAGGTCAATGACAAAAGGATGGGAAAGGAATTTTCCCGTACCCTTCGTATTTGTGATTTGGTGAGAAAGTGGGAGTTTTCCGAGTAGGTAGACAGAGTGTCTGTTTTACCGTATTCTGAAATATAGTGGGAGCGACCTCCTTATTTAGTTTTAAATTAATTCTTAAACATAAAGGCGATATATAGTTACATGAAATTCAATGAATTACCATTTTCTCAACCGGTGCTCGATGGAATCAGTGACGCTGGTTTTACTGATTGTACGGATGTGCAATCAAGGATTCTCCCTCTTACCCTGAAAAAAAAAGATGTAATGGTCCAGTCAAAGACTGGAAGTGGTAAAACCGCAGTATACTTGTTGACCATTTTGCAAGCGTATCAGAGTGCAAAAGAAGCCAATTCAACTACTTCAAAGGCCTTGATAGTCGCCCCGACCCGTGAGCTTGCCGTCCAGATTGAGGAGGATGCCATCAAGCTGGCATGTCATATCGAGGGTATCACCATCGGTTGTTTCTATGGAGGTGTGGGGTATGAGAAGCAGGATGCGTTGCTAGAGAAAGGTTGTGATCTTTTCGTTTGCACCCCGGGAAGGATCCTTGATTACCAGAATGCCCATAAGATCGATTTCAGGCAGTTTGATTTTTTTATCGTGGATGAGGCTGACCGTCTCTTTGATATGGGGTTTTACCCTGATATCCAGAAAATGTTCGCCCTGCTTAGGGAGAAGACGAAACGGCAGACCATGCTCTTCAGTGCGACGCTTGGTACCAA
>JBAXZS010000310.1:0-3079 GCA_041670175.1 Sphaerochaetaceae bacterium
ATGGGAATATGGGGTTATTGCAGACAATTACCGCAAGGATATACAAAAGCTTGTTTTCCAGTCCGAAGGATAAGGACAGTCCTTATTGGCGCCATACGGTGTATGAGACATATGCCCAGTATCGTGCCTCGGTGACATTGCCAAAAGCTCTCGTTGTGGATTGCACAACTCCCGTATTCACCGATCGCATTGCCGCTGGTTGGAGAGGCCGGATTGTAGGAGGGGCTCTTGGTACGGAATTGGAAGGATACACCAGTGCGCAGTTGCAAAGCAAATTTGGTGATATCCATACCTATATCAGGAAACCCAACACCTACAATGATGATATAACCTATGAGATTGCATTCCTAAGGGCATGCATGCAAGCAGGAGATCGATTGGTTGACTCCAATCTCATCGCCGACCAATGGTTGAGATTGATACCAAGTGGCTGGTCAGCGGAGCAGGTCGCCTTGGATAATCTCAAGCGGGGCATCTATCCTCCTGAAAGTGGTATGTTCAGGAATGCTTTCAGAGAGTGGATCGGAGCCCAGATGAGAGGGGCCATTTGTGGCCAGGTGGCACCAGGCAATCCCGAATTGGCCTCCTATCTCGCCTTTTGCGACGGACAGATTTCCCATCATGGAAACGGAGTGCTGGGGGAAGTCTTCAATGCGCTTCTCACCAGCATGGCCTTTACCGGTTCCGATATCCGTCAGGTGTTGGACAATGCGATAGCCGGTATTCCCTTTGATAGTGAATATTTCAGTGTCCTTTCCTTTGCCCGCGGTCAATGCGACCAGCATGCCGACTGGACCGAGGCCTGGAAGGTCTGCGAGCAGACCTACAGGAACTACAATTGGATTCATAGTTACCCCAATGCAGCAGCGGAGGTAATCGCCTTGTACTACGGGAACGGGAATTTCAATGAGACCATGCATGTCATTGCCTCCTGTGGGCAGGATGTTGATTGCAACGCCGCCCAGATCGCGGTAGCGCTGGGTTCCTTGCTCGGGACGAAGATGATGGACAAGGTCTGGATGGAGCCTTTCACCGATGAGGTGGTCACGTATTTGCGTGCGGATGACAAGAAGATGAGTTTGACGGCGTTGCAACAGGATACGATAGCCGTTGCAAGGCAAATGAAAGGTTTGAAGCTTTGATTTCATAGGTAATGTTTCTATGTATAAGGAGAAGATTATGAAACGATTTGTTGTGGCTCTTTTAGCATTGTCATTGGTAAGTATCTCGCTTTTTGCCAATGGGAAACAGGAAGTTGCTCCCACCGCTTCGCAACAGAAGGCGACGTTGGATGTGGCGCTGATGATTAACGGGAACTTGGGTGACAAGTCCTTCCACGATAGTGCGAATCGTGGTATGCAGATGATCAAGGATCAGCTGAACTGCAAGATCAAGGTCGCGGAAGTCGGATACGATGATTCCAAATGGGAACCGGCTTTGCGGGACCTTTGCGATGAGAAGCATGATATCGTCATCTGCGGGACTTGGCAGATGCAGGCTCTCGTCCAGAAAGTGGCGCCGGATTATCCTAATCAGAAGATAATAGTCTACGATACTTCCATGGATTATGCTTCCGATACGAAAGGGATCTATAAGAATATCTATTCCATCGAGTATAAGCAAAACGATGGTTCCTTCCTTGCAGGCGCCCTTGCCGCGAAGATGAGCAAGAGTGGCATCATCGGCTTTGTCGGCGGCATGGACAATACGGTCATCCTTGATTTCTTGTTGGGCTACATCCAAGGTGCGAAGAATGTGAATCCGAACATCAAGGTTGTCTCTTCCTTCGTCGGTAATTTCAGTGATGCGGCAAAGGCAAAGGAATTGACTTTCTCACAGTATCAGATGGGTGCAGATGTAGTATTCAGCTGTGCTTCCAATGCAGGAGAGGGAACTTTGCAGGCTTCCAAGGAAAAGGGAAAGTTCGCCATCGGTGTCGATAGCGACCAAGCAATGTTGTACAAGGATACAGATCCCCAACTGGCGAACCTGATCATCAGTTCCGTTCTTAAGAGAGTGGATCAGTCCATCTTCCTAGCGGTACAAGCTGCCATCAAGGGAAATCTTGCTTGGGGGACTCGCGTCGCCTTGGGTATCAATGAAGACTGTGTCGGACTTGCTGACAACGAAATCTATCAGAAGGTCGTTCCTGCGGATGTCCGTGCGACCATATCAGCCCTTACAGATAAGATCAAGAGTGGAGAGATCAAGGTTGATACGGCTTTCGGACTCACAAGCGAGCAGATTACTGCGAAGATTGATGCGGTTCGTCCGTAATTAAGTGGTTCCTGTTCCAGTTCTAGGTGTCTCGTGACACCTAGAATTTATACCTATTCAAAAAGAGAACGGAAATGTCGGAAATATTGCAAATGGAAGGGATTGTGAAAATCTACCCGAACGGAGTCGTTGCCAATCGGAATGTCGACTTGAGTGTCCGATCGGGAGAAATTCATGCGTTGGTAGGAGAGAATGGTGCAGGAAAAAGCACCCTTATGAAGATTCTGTTTGGTATCGAGCAACCTACCGAGGGGAAAATCACCTATCAAGGGAAGGTTGTCCATTTCAAGAATCCTCTTGAGGCTATCGCCCAGGGACTGGGGATGGTGCATCAGCATTTCATGCTGATCGAGTCCATGAGTGTCGTCGAAAACATCGTGTTGGGAGCCGAGCCCAGCAAAAGAGGTTTCCTTGACCAGAAAAAGATGCTCTCTGAGGCGGTGGATATCATTGAGAAATATCATTTCGCCATCAATCCAAAGGAAAAGATTAGGGATTTGCCTGTAGGAACTCGTCAAAAGGTCGAAATACTCAAGGCCCTTTACAAAGGGGCCCGTATCCTGATTCTCGACGAGCCGACTGCCGTTCTCACCCCCCAGGAAACCGATGAATTGTTCCGAGAACTCGAAGGGCTCAAACAGCAAGGTCATACGATTATTTTTATCAGTCACAAACTTAATGAGGTAAAGGAAATTAGTGACAGGATTACCGTCATGCGCAATGGTCAATCCGTCGGTGTCTATACTACCGCAGAAGTTAGCCAAGAGGAAATATCCAATCTTATGGTCGGCAAAAACATGGA
>JBAXZS010000311.1:0-3074 GCA_041670175.1 Sphaerochaetaceae bacterium
CCTACGTGAAAGCTATCAGAGGACCTATCAATCATGTGCCTTTGATGGCTGTTGGGGGAATCAATGAGAAGAATGTGAAGGAGTTTCTTGACAATGGATTCTGCAGTTGCGGTATAGGGTCAAACATTGTACGCAACGACTTGATTCATGAGGGAAAGTTTGAGGAACTCACCTCGTTGGCCAAGTCATTCGTGCAGGCAATACAATAGGAGGCGGGATATGGGTAGGATTGTTACTTTTGGAGAGATTATGCTTCGACTGAACCCTGAAGGGTATCTTCGGGTTCCTCAGGCCCAGTCCTTTCTGGCCTCATACGCCGGAGGAGAAGCCAATGTGGCTGTATCGCTGGCGAATTATGGGGAGAATGCTTCTTTTGTAACCATGGTTCCTGATAATTCCCTTGGGCAAAGTGCTATCAATGCCATGCGTCATTGGGGTGTCGATACAAAGGACATGAGAAAAGGAAAGGGACGTCTTGGTATTTATTTTGTTGAGAAGGGCGCCAGCCAAAGATCAAGCAAGGTGCTCTATGACAGGAAGGATTCCACCGTGGCTCTTTCTTGTAAGGATGACTATGATTGGGATGCCATCTTCTCTGGAGCTGATTGGTTCCATTTTACTGGCATTACTCCAGCATTGAGTGATAATTTGGTCGAAGTTTGTCTTCAGGCTTGCCAGAAAGCCAAGGAAAAAGGAATTACCATCAGTTGCGACCTGAACTACCGGAAGAATCTTTGGAGTAGGGAAAAGGCGAGGGAGGAGATGTCCAAGCTTGTTCCGTATGTGGATGTGCTCATAGCCAACGAGGAAGATGCCCAGGATGTGTTTGGAATCAGTGCAAAAGGTACGGACATCGATAGTGGCAAGATAGATAGCAGGGGATATGAGGATGTGGCAAGGCAACTTGCTATGACTTTTGGGTGCAAATACGTGTCCATAACCTTGCGTGGCTCAATCTCGGCAAATGACAACAACTGGGCGGGCATGCTTTATGATGGCAAGACAAGTTACTTATCCAAGAACTATCTCATCCATATTGTGGACAGGGTCGGTGGGGGAGACAGTTTTGGAGGTGGTCTTATCTATGCATTACATAATGGGTATACCAACCAGGATTCCATTGAATTTGCCGTTGCCGCTTCTTGTTTGAAGCAGACTATTGAGTATGACTTCAATCAGGTTTCTGTTGACGAGGTGAAATCCTTGATGAAGGGTAGTGGTTCTGGGAGGGTTCAACGGTAAAGATTGATTTTTACTGATGGAAAAACAAATAAAGATTGCGGTGTTGGTTTTTCCATACTAAAGTTGATTTATGCTATATAAACTGCTTTTGGTGGATGACGAAGAAGCTGTTCGCAAGAGCATCTGCGAGAAGACACCTTGGGAAAGTTATGGCTTCACTGTCATTGGGGAAGCAAGCAATGGCATTGAAGCTTTGGAGATGATAGATGAACTCCATCCTGATGTGGTCATAACAGACATCCGTATGCCTTATTTGGATGGAATGGAACTGATTAAGAGAATCCGGGCGAGTTTCCCTCCGATTAATATTATAATTCTCTCAGGATACGACGAATTCACCTATGCCCAGCAAGCTATCAGATACAATGTGTCAGAGTATGTGCTCAAGCCTGTGACGGTGCAGGAGCTTTGTCATTTATTGAAACGGCTCAAGACCCAGATGGATAACGTCATTGAGAATATCCAGGATAAGAACAGGTTGGAGAATGTCTATAAACAGGCTCTTCCTATGCTTAGGGAAAAATTTCTGATTTCACTGCTCTCTCCTGTGCATCCTTTGGTGGATAGCGAGATTATCGCCAAAGGAAAAGAATATGGCTATGTTCTTGACAAGGATGAATTCACTGTGGCTACTTTTGAGTCAAATGACTCATTGAAAGAATTGGCGATGCTGCAGGTGACTGAGGATACATTAAAAGAACAGATTCCTTCCTTGGTGTTCCAATATGAGAATCAGGTGGTAATTATCTTTTATAAGGACAGCAACAAATATCCTCGTTTTGATTCCCTCTTCAAGAAAGAAATCTATCGTGCCTTGGATAGCCTTTATGCCTATCTTGAACGCTATTTTGGAAACAACACTGTCATAGGAGTCGGATCCTTGGAACATGCCCCCTCGTTCATCTCGACTTCCTACAAGAAAGCCTTGAAAGCCCTCAATTATAATGCATTCAATCCGGACCAGCATGTCTTGTTCATCAACGATATGGAGAAATCCAGTACAAAGGCAGACTCCTTGAATCTTGAAAAATACGAGAGCGATCTGTTGTCCATGGTGAAACTGGGAACAAGAGAACAAGTGGCCGATTGTATCAATGTTCTTGGAGACCAGATTGTATCCCTGAATGCCGATGAGCTTTCCTCCTTTGTCCTTGAACTTTTGGTGGCGTTTGACCAATTGGCACAAAGCTATGGAACCACCTTGGCAAAGATAGTAGGAGATGGGAGAAATCTGTTCGAGGAAGTAGGGACCATCCATAACGCGGCAAAAGCAAGAAGATGGTTTACTTCGCTTGCCTTGACAATTCGTGACCAGCTAAGTGGGCAACGGCAGAGTAGCCATATAAAATTTGTGGAAGATGCGAAACGGCTCATTGGACAGCATTACCAAGAGCCTGGCTTTGGTTTGGATCAGGTCTGTGATATGACAAATGTAAGCCCCGCTTACTTTTCCTCCGTGTTCAAGAAGGAAATCGGTTCTTCCTTTGTACAATATCTGACCAATGCCCGATTGGCACGGGCCAAGGAGCTGCTGGTAAAAACAGAAAACAAGACATATGAGATAGCGACTGCGGTGGGGTTCACAGAACCGAACTATTTCAGTTTCTGTTTTAAACGCTATGAAGGTATTTCCCCCTCGCAGTACAGGCATCAGAATAAAGATGAGAAGCATTAAGACAATCGTCACCATGAGCATTGCGGTGGTGTCCATAACCTTCTCGCTGGTAGTGGCTTTGATTCTCTATCAGGGCTTATCCAAGACTGTCATGAAGAATGCCATGGTGGACACTCGTCAGATAGTGAACCAAGTGAACTCGAATCTGGATTATTAC
>JBAXZS010000312.1:0-3057 GCA_041670175.1 Sphaerochaetaceae bacterium
TCCCCTGTATAGGCATTGGCATTCCCACTGTTGACCACAATGGCAAATACATCCTTCCCGCTATTGACCACATCCATATCCCAAAGAACGGGGGCCGCCTTCACCAGATTCGTGGTGAATGCCCCTGCTGCAGTACAGCCTGTGGTACTTAACAATACAGCCATATCCTTCTTATGTTTCTTAAGTCCGGCTGCAATTCCGTTGGCTAAAAACCCCTTGGGGGTGGTAATCGATCCTTCGATAATCTTCATTTCCGCATTCCTATAAAGTATAAGTTTCCAATCCTTCCGTCTCAGCGAAACCAAAGCGGATATTCATATTCTGCACAGCCTGCCCGGCGGCACCTTTGTAAAGGTTGTCCAACGCACCACAGATGACAAGACGCCTTGTACGGTCATCTACACTCCATCCGATGGCAACAGTATTGGTATGCTCGACAAATCGTGTCTCGACCTTTGAGGCGTCATCATAGAGACGAATGCATTCCTGCCCCTCATATTTCTTATGATAGGAGAGGGTAATCATCTCTTTTGTCACGTTCTCGTTAAGATTAGCGGTGCAGGTGATAAAAATGCCCCTGCTCATGGGAACTAAATGAGGAGTGAACTGAACCATCACCCGCCCCCCCGCCTGCAAGGACAATTCCTGCTCGATCTCAGGGGTATGACGATGGTTGGCAATGCCATAGGCCTTCATGGATTCATTACATTCACAATAAAGAGAAGAGACCTTCTCGCCCCTGCCTGCTCCACTGACCCCGCTACAGGCATCAATGATGAGGGAGTTCTTCTCGATAAACGGCAAGGCAGGAACCAGACTCAGGATACTGCAGGTGGTATAACACCCCGGGTTGGCTATGAGGTTTGCCTTCTTTATCTCATCACGATGAAGCTCGCAGAGTCCATATACGGCCTCATGCAGTAGCTCCTCATTTCCATGAGTCAGGGAATACCACTGTTTGTAGAATTCCTTGTCCTTCAAGCGAAAATCAGCACCAAGATCAATAATCACCGTATCAGATAACAATGCCCTGGTGACAAGATTGCTCGCGATTCCCGCAGGCAAGGCCAAGAAAACAACATCGCTCTGAGAACAAGCAGCAACAAGAGTATCCTCCTGGAGTATCTTGTCGCAGTGACCAAGAAGCGCTGGATAGATATCAGAGAATTTTTTTCCTACATAACTATGGGAGCCAAGGTAGGAAAGCTCCACTCCTTTATGGTGACAGAGCAAGGAAACCACGTTTGCCCCTGCATATCCTGTTGCACCAATTACTGCTGCTTTAATCATCCTTACATTTCCTCTAAGTTGGCATAATTATACTTAAATTAGAGTAAATATCAAGATATTATGCATAAAATTTCATAAATTTATGCATAAATATCAAATCATGCGTTCTGGACAATTCCTACTATAAGAATAGTACAGATTATCACAGCAAAGGCAATCTGAAGGATCCTCACTTTCAGTGGTGCGACTTTTGTACTTTTATCCACATATTTAAAGGGATCATCTTGTTTCTGTCTTTCCTTATCCATTCAGCTTAACCACCATACAGAGTGTTCTTCAAACTCAAACCCAAGCTTCTTATGCAAAGCCAGGGAGGGAGTGTTATCCATGATAATGTCACAATAAGGAATTCTTCCTTGATTGAGAAGATAGCGACAATATTTTTTTTCAAGAAGAGAGGCAAAGCCCTGGCGACGAAACTGGGGAAGGATTTCCAGCATTCCCATTGCTCCCTCGGCATGCATGCCCATGAAACCTGCAAGCTGTCCTTCTTTCTTGATACCCATCATAACCCCTGAGATGATTCGGTCCTTGATATAGGAAGCGTCACAAAGAAGATGATAATTCTGCTCAACTACTTTCCTGTCCTCCAGGGTAAGCATCGGGAAACTCAGACTTGAAGGGTCGCCTTCGTCAACCAACGTGGTTCCCCTATATCTCGCGACCTTACATTCCAAATCCACATGAAAACCCTGGAGAAGAAGTTGCCTGTTCACCAAGGGGCTGCGACTATATACAAGGTCTTTGCCTTGCTTGAGGTCCTTGGTCAGAATAATTGCCTCATCATCACCGGCCGACTCATCATCCAATACAATCCCCACTGCTCCAGAATGATGAATTATCATATACCCACAGGAAGTCGTACGGAGGATTTCCGCCTCCTTCAGCCGTAAGGGTTCAGAGATATCAACAAAAGACATTATCCTTATCCCTATCCTTTACTACATACACACAGTTTCGTCCATGTTCTTTTGCTTGGTACAAAGCGAAATCAGAACATAAGACCAAGTCCTTGTAGGTCATTTGAGGATGGGAGACGCCAATACCAATGCACATACTCATCAATATCTGTTTCTCCTCATGGATGATCTTCTGTTCACAAATCTTGCTACAAGCCCGCCTGGCTAGTTTTAGAATCTCTTCCAAGGAGCGATCGACAAAGAAAAACTGGAACTCATCCCCTCCGAATCTGATTATCTGCACTTTGGGAAAGACGGCCCTGAGAGAACGGGCCACCTCAAGCAGTACCTTATCACCAAAACAGTGTCCAAAGGTATCGTTGATTATTTTGAAATGGTCAATATCGGCCAAGACGGAAAGCACCTGGTGCCCATGGGCCAATGCATATTCAATCCTGGGTTTTTCTTTCTCTGTGAGTAATCTCCGATTACCCAATCCTGTAAGGGAATCATGAAAAGAAAGAAATGTTAATCTCTTTTTTGTTCTTTCCCGTTCCGTCACATTGATTAATATGACCGCAACCGCTTTCTTTCCCTCAACAAGCATGGGAAGTGAATTAATCCTGGCATCATACCACTGCTTTGAGGAAGCATCAAAGTCCTCGCTCCGCTGGGTCTGGAAGGTAAAGACCACCAATTCCTTTTTCTGATAGGCTAGTTCAAATTGTTTGAGCAACCGTTCATACTCACTGGTACTGAACAAGTCCTTCAATGAAGAGATATGTGATTTTTTTGTGAGACTACCATACAGAGAATCTTGCACTCCGCCAATCATAGAAAGAAATTGCCCTTCTAAGGAGAAAATCAA
>JBAXZS010000313.1:0-3054 GCA_041670175.1 Sphaerochaetaceae bacterium
GGTAAAGATCATCGGGATTGTCCTTCTTGCAGCAGGTTTGGGCCTGGGTGTCTGGGCAATGAGGATTCGAAAGATCGACAAGGAGTTCAACATCAAGGCCGAGAGCGAGGTGATTGAGGAAAAATAGGTGAGACAATTTTCGTAACCAATTCTTTGTTGGAAAAAACTTCCATAAACGAAAGGTGTCTATTTTGGGCAAATAACTCACCCTTTGATTATATGGAGGTATTTCCGTGTATGAATACATTGGCAGCTGCGCCAATAAGAGAAGCATTATAACCAAGTTTTGTTGTGACGATTTTTAGATTTCTGTTTGCAGTGTGAAAGAGATGTTTTTGGACTGTTTCTTGAAGGGTATCCATGAAAAGAGCACTGTCCATGGCAATACCGCCTCCGAGTACTACAAGAGGAACATTCAACACATTGACTGCTGCTGCGATAGAATTCCCCAGATATTCACCAGTTTTCCGATAGACGGCAAGCGCCACCATGTCTCCTTGTTTCGCTTTTTGGGCAATTTCCTTTGCACTGATTCCCTTTTCAAGATTATGTGTGGCAGCAAGATATCTTCGAATAATTCCTGGTCCTGCGGCAACAGATTCGAGGCATCCCTTGTTCCCGCAGGGACAAAGAACATCTTCATCGGTGACACAGATATGTCCTAGTTCTCCAGCATTCCCTTGGGATCCAGAGAACAGTTTCCCATTGAGAAAAATACCTGAACCACATCCGTTGCTTATGGTTAACCAAATGAAGTCATCAACTTCCTGAGCCAAGCCGAATACTTTTTCAGCATATGCACAATTGTTAGCATCATTTTCAATGAAAGTATCAAGATGATATGATTCTTTGAGCAACATACCGATGGGAAAGTCCTTAATCTTAGAGAAAACAGCATCAATCCATATGCCTGTTTTGGGATTTGCAAGTCCAGGAATGCTGACTCCAATAGCAATGGGATGATATCTCTCTAGTAAAGGTTTCACTAACTGATCAATATTTTGAAGAAGAGATGCCTTATCTGGATGGCTCAAATCGTTTTTTCTTGTTTCCAATACTGTTCCTGACTCATCCACCACCCCTATAAGGAGTTTTGACCCGCCGATATCTATGGCAAGAACTTGTTTCATTTCTTATCCTCTTGACTTAGTACCGTCATCATCAGATGGTCAAAAACCATATGGAGATCTTCGACAATCTGCATATTGTTGAGAGGGACATGTAATTTTATATCAGCAATCTTGTTGAGTTTTCCTCCATCAAAACCTGTAAGTCCAATTACCGTTGCATCATGCTCCTTTGCGTAAGTAGCAGCACTTACGACATTCTCAGAATTTCCTGAACCAGAAATACAAAGCACAACATCATCCGGCTCAAGGAAATTTTTAAGTTGTTCAATAAAGATAGATGAGTAAGAGACATCATTTGCCAAACTAAGAATAGTAGGTTCATTATCATTCAAAGCGATGAATCTAAATCGTTTTTCCTTTCCCAAACTGAGACCTTTATTGAAATCTCCAGCATAATGTGATGCTGTTGCTGCACTTCCTCCATTTCCCATAGTATAGATAAAGTGCTTGGTATTTCTTGCTTTGATTAAACAATCAAGAGCTTTTTGAATCTCCCTGGTGTCAATTTTGTCAATGGTTGTTTTTAGAATAGAAAAGTAATCAAGAATTTGTTTTTGATAATCCATAATAATGCGCTCCTTTTGGTAAATGCAAATCAAGTATAAAGAAAACGCTTCTGATTAGTAAAGTTTAAAAATCAGGAGTTTCTCAGAATCAACTCTGGTTTGATTAGAGTATTACATGGGACATGTTTCTTGTTGTTGATCATATCCAATAGGTTTTTTGCGGCAATACTTCCTAGCATTTTTGCATGTTGCGAGACTGTGGAAAGAGGAATCTTGCAAAGGCTCGAGATAAGGATGTCATCAAATCCGATGATAGAAACCTGATTTGGAATATCTATTCCCATATTTATTAGACTATCCATCAAGCCGATGGCGACATTGTCGTTTGTGACAAAAATTGAAGTTCTTCTCTGGTTTATATGATTCTTACTTACCAAAACTGGAGCTAACTTCCTTCCTTCGTCAAACGTACTCACGGAACAATATCGAATAACTTTTTCTGGTTCTCTGACTGTTTGTAAGAATCCCTGGACACGGTGATTAATGGTTTGGTGATCGAAACCAGTGATGATGATGTTCTGTTCCGCCTTGATTTCATTGAAATGTTTGCCGACGAGGGAACCACCAAAAATATTGTCGCAGGAGACATATTCGCATTTTGGGTTGTCAGGAATACAGTTGATGACCACAATCGGAATGTTGGATTGCATGGCCATGTCAATAGCAGGTCCTGATTTTCCTAATGGGGCGAGCATGATACCAGAAACACGCTTACTGATTAAAGACCGAATTTGACTAACTTCCTTTTCAGCAATCCATTGTGAAGAATATATCTGCAAGGAATAGTCTTGCTCAGATAGTATTTTTTCTACACCTTCAAGGATTTCAATGAAAAAACAATTTGCAAGTTCGTCAATGACGATTCCAATATTTTTTGATGAAGTCCCAGAAAGATTTTGCGCAATATTACTTGGAACATAGTTTTGAGATTTGATGATTTCAAGTACTTTATCTCGAGTCGTTTTTTTCACAATCGAAGGATTGGTCATGACTCTAGAGATGGTGGATTTTGAGACCCCTGTTAGTCTTGCAATATCGTTTATCGTCGTCATATCGGTTACATAATGATAGTATTGGCTTGGAAAACTCAATACCCCAAACTTTTATTTTTCTCTTTTTTTAAGATTGACAGAATGGCAGACAAGACCATATCATATTTTATGAAATCGGTTTCAAAACCTAATTGAGGTATCAAATGGAAGATTCGGAAGCTTTAATCGATAATTTTTCATCACGTAAACTAAAGACGGTTTCGGTAGCAATTATTGGTGATGTTTGTGTAGATCAATACTACTTCGTTGATTCGACCATCTCAGAGATTTCTGTGGAAACAGGATTAGAGACCATGTCAATTAGAC
>JBAXZS010000314.1:0-3040 GCA_041670175.1 Sphaerochaetaceae bacterium
AATCTGAAGACAAGGGCATTGAGCGGTTCGGACAACGACCAGAGCCGTCTGGAAGCGATAGAGGATCTGGAGCAAGGCAAGTTGGAGTATATCCTCACTGTCGATATCTTCAACGAAGGAGTGGACATCCCGTTCCTCAACCAAGTGGTGATGCTCAGGCCCACCAAAAGCGTGGTGATTTTTGTGCAGCAACTTGGACGGGGATTACGAAAATGCCAGGACAAGGAATTTCTTACCGTCATTGACTTCATTGGAAACTATCGCAACAACTATATGATCCCCATTGCCTTGTATGGTGACAACTCCGGACAAAAGGAAAGCATCCGCAAACTCGTTGAGGGGGAGAGCGTGAGTTTGGCAGGTACTTCCACGATCAGTTTTGATGAGATTGCAAGGAAGAAGATATATGACTCCATAGCCGCCACCAGTTACCCTGACCTCAAGATGCTCAAGAACGCTTTCACCACAGTATCACAGCAGCTTGGGCGAACCCCTACCATGGTTGATTATACCAAGGTCGATTCCATAAGCCCGTTGCTGTTCTTGGAAAAAGAACCCTCCTATGCGGCTTTCAAGATCAATAGGGAGGCAAGTGAGAGCACTCTGACAATCAAGCACCTGCAAAGTCTCCGCTTCTGCTCCCACATTCTTGCAAGAGGTATTCGAATCTATGAGGGTTTTATACTCAGCAAATTTTTGCTGGGAAAGAAGGAGATGAGCAGGATCTCCCTTCTGGAGGAGCTACACCAAACCTATGGTTTTCTTGCGAAGGAGGAAGCCCTTGCGAGCGCCTTCAATATTCTTTCCAATGGGTTTTTCCAAAAAGAGGAATGCCATCGTAACGGAGATATAGCCTACTGCCAGAAGACGGAAGAGGGGATTCAAATCACAAGTGAGTTCTCCCTTCTTTTGGAGAATCAGGAATACGCAAGGGAATTGTCGGATATACTCGTACTTGGAGAACAGGAGTTCAGGACCCGGTTCCTTGATGCGAGGGACGAGAACGATTTGGTGATAAACCACTTATACTCTCGGGAGGAAGTGTGCCGTCTGCTCTGCTGGGGCAAGGATGAGCATTCCACAATCTATGGCTACAAAGTCCATCATAAGACTCATACCATCCCGTTGTTCGTCACTTACAAAAAGGACAGCAAGTCCATTGAGAAAAGCATCGACTACAAGGATAGGTTTCTTTCCCATTCCTTGTTCGCCTGGCAGACAAGAAATAATGTGCACCTGGGGGATAAGGATGTGACGGCCATGACAAGTGGCAAGTATCAAATTCTCTTATTTGTGAAGAAAAGCGATGCGGAGAACAAAACCAAGTTTTGGTTCATAGGATATCTTTCCTCTTTTTCCGAAAACCAAACCCTCATCACTGACGGGCAAGGAAAGGACAGACCAATCGTGGATATGATATTCACCCTGAACAAAAATGTGGACGACGCCACCTATTCATACCTTCAAAGCGACTAACTGAGTGTGATATAGGTCAAGGTCTTATTGTTTCCCTCAATGGAAACCTGAGTATTAATCATAAAAGCATTCTCAATCCGTTCGGGGATATAGGCTCTCAGACGAATCTCATAAATCTGGGCGGAAAGGGACACAACTGCAAATATAAGCACCAAAGCAAGCACAACAATCTTTTTCATCAATCATATCCTTATATAAGGATAATATTACTTTTGCAAATATATGGTTGTAAAGAATTTTCTTTAATAACTTCATTTCATAATGAATCGTGAACTGACACAAGTAAGAAACATAAAATATGTCAATCCTTATCTCTTGTGGTAATCTTGTCTAGCAAAAACACCTACAACATCAAGGGATTGACATATCCATATTGCAATTTACATTTCAGTTATGTAATTTATTATAAGATTCCAAAATTATGCGCAACTTGTGTCATTTGTACAGCATCCATGAATTCTCAAAATGGAGAAGGAGAGGTGAACTCCATTTCCTGTCCTGTGATGGGATGCTCAAAACGCAAATAGCAGGCATGCAAGGCCAATCTTTGCCCCTTTTCAGAACTGCCATAGAGCCTATCACCCACAATCGGATGACCTAACCCTTCGCGTAGCGCACTATGAATCCTAAGCTGATGGGTACGTCCCGTATGAGGAGTGAATAATATCCGGGTCACAACCCTGTCCTTCTCCTGGGAGAAAACTCCCAGTTTCCGCCAATGGGTAAGGGCATATTTGCCTTTGATAGGGTCATACATCTGGTAGGGACGGTTGTCCACATCTAGTCTGATGGGTAGCTCTATATCCCCTTCCTGTCCGTCGACAATCCCCTCAAGAAGTGCCTGATACTGTTTCCCGACCTTTCCCTCCATGAATTGGATGGAGAGATTCCTTTGGGCCTCCACCGTAAGGGCCAGAACCAGCAAGCCTGAAGTATCCATGTCAAGCCGATGCACCGAAGTCTGGGCTATGCACTTGAAGAAGACCTTCTTCAACCTGGAGGAAACACAATCCTGTTTGTCTTCTCCCTTCCCAGGCACGGAAAGCAATCCTGAAGCCTTGTCCACCACAACGATGTCATCATCACTATAGATGACATCCAGACCGAACATCGTCCTGATCAGCGGCCGGCATCTTTCCTGGCAAGGTTCGTAAAACATCTTGTGCTCCCTGGTATGTGAATTATTTGGAGCCCCATAATAGAATTCAGCCATGCTTACAGGCTTCCATCCCTGTGAAAAGGCATAGGACAACAATTTTGGGGCACAACACTCGCCTGTTCCTGTAGGAGGAAGGCTCTCAGGGAAGGCATCGCGAAGCCTCCTCTCTACCCCATCGGCGCAAGTGAAATGATACAAATCATAGACTTTGGACAAGCATTTGCTACTGAGAGCCCTTCGCTCCTCTTTGTATTCAATCTGACCCTGGTCAATTTTCTCTGTCAACTGATGGAGGCTTTTGTCATACTCTTTTGTGGCAACCTGAAATTTCTCACTATCCACCAAAGGGGGAG
Organism: Sphaerochaetaceae bacterium; assembly: GCA_041670175.1. Taxonomy (GTDB): domain Bacteria; phylum Spirochaetota; class Spirochaetia; order Sphaerochaetales; family Sphaerochaetaceae; genus JBAXZS01. Next base: position 2,989 of record JBAXZS010000314.1, read on the forward strand.
CCCAGAAGGGGATCTCCCACTGTCCTTCATACTGTCCACTGAAGGCCTTGAT
>JBAXZS010000315.1:0-3022 GCA_041670175.1 Sphaerochaetaceae bacterium
AACTATAACATACAATTTGATACATATTTAACAATTAATTGAGTTAAATTTAAGATAAAATAATATTATAAACCGACTTATATTAAAATATTTTATGAATATTCATTAGTTATTCCTTATTTATTCTAATATCAAAATTATTGCATTAGTAATAATGTACTTACATTTTATAAGTAAGAATATAATTATAAATTATTACTATTATTTTTTTATTAATATATTTAAACATAAATAATTATGTTAAAAATTTTTATGTTATTAAATATTGGACAAATCTCATGATTGAACATATAATTGAACAAATGATAAATTTTATTTGGGGAAGGTACGAGTGATAAAAAAAGAACCATTCACCTTGTGTAGGATTGAGCATAATGAAAGAACCTACTGGTACGTACTGTTCTACGACAGAGAGACCGGCAAAAGGATGACAAAGAAGAGTGTTGAGAAGCTTCGACGGCAAATCGGTGATTACTCGGTGGATCCGATACTCAAGAAAGAAGAAGCCATCCGCGTTTGCCAAAAGTTCATTGATACCCAAAAAGGTATCCAAAAAAAAGAGAGCGACCTGCTTTTGAGTTCATATGTCCTTACTTTTTTTGATTGGGAAAAAAGCCCTTATATCCAGCGAAGGATCGCATTGGATCCCCACTGTCTCTCAAAGGATTACATGGCGACACGAAAGAATCTTATCCTGAACCATATCATCCCCCTCATACCTCCTTCGACATTACTTAAGGATGTCTCTCTCAGGATGCTGGAGGATATCCAACTCAGTCTGGTGAAACTAGGAACGATTGGAAAGAGCACCATCAACATAGCCATGCAGGCGTTTCTTCTTTCCTTGAGGGAAGCTCAGCACAGGCAGCTGATCGCATCCTCGATTTCGTTGGACTTGGATATGCTCAAGGCCAAACCAAGACTCAGAGGTGTTCTTTCTGAAGAAGAGGTCAGTCGATTCTTCCAATATGCGAAGAAGGAAAACAACCGGCGGATATATCTCTCCTGCCTTCTCTCCTTGCTGACAGGGATGCGTAGCGGGGAACTCAGAGCCCTGACAACCGATCAGATCCAGGACGGGTTGCTTATTGTCAGTAAAGCCTATGGGGATAAAGAAGGGGTCAAAGCACCCAAAGGGAAAAAGAGCAGGATCATACCTTTTCCTAAATCCTATTGTGACGAATTGATGGCTTTTGCCCATACGAATCCGTATCGATGCAAAGAATCGCTGGTCTTCTACAGTGCGAAAGGGGGCGGGCATGTCTCCTCCCATTATTTTTGTGAGAAATTCCACGCATCCTTGATTGCCTCGGGTGTCTTGACAAAAGAAGAGATCGAGGGACGCAACATAACATTCCATTCCTGGCGGCATCTGGCGAACACTCTTCTTCGCGGTTCAGTCGATGAGTATGTGCTTCGTCTTGCTATCGGGCATTCAAGCGAGCAACTCTCCGATCTCTACACCCATCTGAGCCAAAAAGGAATCAAAAGCATAGAGAACGCTCAACAAAACAATATCCTTCCTTTGCTGGAGACAAAAAAATAGCTGCCGGAAATCAATCCAGCAGCCATACTGTGTAATGGAGGTGCGGGGATTCGAACCCCGGTCCAAACGTGCCACCCAGCAACGTCTACATGCGTAGTCATTGATTTGATTTCGGATGGCTTAAAGTTCAATGACTAGACATTCAGTCACCCTATTCTGCTTAAATTTTCCCAGAAGGCACAGACCTTCTTCCAGGTAAGCCCTTGTTTTTACAAGTTACCGGAACTTAAGAGCGGCAGTTACCGGGCCTGCTTGTTTTCGAGCTGTTACGCTGCGAGAGCAAGTTCTGCGTTGTTAGAGACGAACTCGTCTTCTTTCTTGGCAGTTAATTTTTTTGCTACTTTAAGGAGTTGGCGCTCCGCATGCGGCTACTGACCTGATCCTCCGCCTGTCGAAACCAATACACCCCCGAAATTCATCGGGTACAAATAATATATCGACAATTCCTAAAAAAAGCAAGCTTATACCAGGGATTTCCTTTCCTTAATAGTGTCAATCCAATGACTTAAGGAATTAAAAACCTGCTCAAGGTCGGTGAACCGCAAATCAGCCATCGAATCCTGGGAAGTGCTTTGGGCGTTGACAATGACCAACGGCGCTCCATGGGAAGTCGCATAATAGGGAAAAGATGCGGCTGGCTGTACTGTCAGGGAGGAACCAAGGACCAGACACAAGTCCGTATGGCAAAACTCCTCATAGGCACGGCTGAGAATATAATTGTCAAGATTCTCCCCATAGAAGACGATATCAGGCTTGATCACATGATGGCAGACATCGCAATAGGGAACCTTGCCCTGCAAGACAACCGGCGCTATCTGTTCATAGGAGTAATGCTTGCCACATTTTGTGCAGTGATGATGTTCCGCCGATCCATGGACTTCATAAAGATGCTTGCTTCCGGCTCTCTTATGCAACATGTCGATATTCTGCGTATACAGGCTTTGCAGGTATCCTTTCGCTTCCATTCTTGCCAGTGTCGTATGCACAACGCTGGGTTGGTAGTCCTCGAGACGATACCAGACATCCTTCGCCCATTGATAGAAGATATCAGGTCTCTTAAAGAAAAAAGAGATATTGAGAATGTCCTCGACATCCATGCCATGCCAGGGATCCGTGTAGACTCCATGGGCACCCCTGAAATCAGGGATCCCGCTTAACGTCGAAACACCCGCACCAGTAAACACGCAAAGCCGTCTGCTTTGAAGAATCAGTTGCTTGAGTTTCTCCATCTTAGGCTGAAACACAGACTCGTCCTCACTGAACTCACCCACTTCATTCCCTCCTGTCAAGAAATATCAACAATCCCTGTTTTAGTTTATCACAACAGGGAAGAAAGGCGATCGGATATTATGAAATTCATCGCCCTTCCCTGGTTTCAAATACATGACAGCAAAGCTATACCACGGTTCCTCCATAGGTATTGCCCCGCAAGTCCTCCAGATGGACCCTCACCATGCTCCCGATGGGAATATCCGC
>JBAXZS010000316.1:0-3013 GCA_041670175.1 Sphaerochaetaceae bacterium
AGATAGCTTCCTTTTGTACAGGTGTAAATCGCATGCGGTGCGACATCCAGATGAAGACGTCCCTCACTTTCTGAAATCTGGGTTGCCGTCTCCTTGCTTTTTTGAGCGAGACGTTGTTTTGAATCCTCTTCATCACCAAAGAGCGTCATGCCGATGCAGGCGCGTATACCTCCCTCGTTGGCAGCTTGGGCTGTCCTGTGTTGCATGAAATACATATCATTGAACAGGGTGCAACCACTCTGGATTAGTTCACAGACTCCTAGCCTGGATGCCCAAAGGATATCATTTTCCACCAACTTGTTCTCAATGGGAAAGATCTCATTAAGCCAAGCCATCAGATTGGATGCGGTATCCTTGTAGTTCCGCATCAATTCCATGGAGAGATGGGTGTGGGCGTTGACCAGCGAAGGCATGATGATGCAATCGTGTGCATCGATAATCTTGTCAGCTTGAAAAGAAAGAGGGGCTTTCCCGACAAAGGCAATCTTCCTGCCCTCGATTCCCACATCAGACATTTCGAATAATCCAGACCTTGTCATTGGTACGACCAATGCGTTCTTGAGTAAAGTTTTCATATCAGAAAGATAGCACGATACTCATTGAGGGGCAATGTGGAACTTGTGGAAACTTCACTGCTTTGATATGCTTGCTTCCAATGCAAAAAATCAGGGAAATATACAAGTCGGGGACCAGCGTTAAGCCTTTTTTATTGGCTTTGTTGTTTATTGGGTTGTCATACGGTCTTTACAAAGGGGTATTGGACAATTACATGGCGGAAGTTGTGCATATAAATGAATTTGACCGTGGGGTGGTGGAGTTTTTTAGAGAGTTACCAGGTCTGATGCTGATTGTCATTCTCGCCATGCTTTGTCGTTTCTCTGAGAATGAGATATTTCGTATTGGTTCGTTGATTATGCTTATTGGACTGTCCCTGGTGAGTTATGTCGCTCCTGTGAAGGTATTGCTGGTGTTGTCAATGACCGTTTATTCGGTTGGCGAGCATATGCTTCTGGGGATGAAAAGCGCCATCAGTTTGGATATGGCCTCTCCAAATTGTGGAGGTCGATCCCTTGGTTTGATGGGCTCGATCAGTAATGCGGGCAATATCATGGGATTTTTGGCTGTATCGATTATTTTCTTTCTCGTCGGGGATAAGATTGGTGCGTTCCATCTCACCTTTACTTTATCGTTGCTCCTTATGGCGATTGCGGTGGTTTGTTCTTTCCTCATGACAAGCAAGATGCGCTCGCATGCACCCCAGCGTAGGTTCTATTTTCGCAGAAAATTCTTTAAGTATTACATGCTTGAGGTGTTCTATGGCGCACGTAAACAGGTGTTTCTTACCTTTGGCCCTTATGTGATAATTTTGTTTTATCATGCTTCTGCAAGTGTTATTGGAATACTTTATGCCGTTTGTGCTGTATGTGGTATGTTCCTTAGCCCGGTGGTGGGGAGGATTATTGACCATTTTGGCTATCGGGTAGTGATGATCGCCGATACCCTCATTCTGGTGGTGGTCTGTTTCTTCTATGGCTTCTCCCACCTGTTCTTTTCTTCCCATGTGGCTTTTGTAATAGTCTGTTTTTCCTATGTCCTGGATTCCGTCATATCGTTGGCATCCATGGCCAGCAGTGTCTATGTGAAGGCTCTTGCCGATAGCAAAGAGGAGGTGACGGCCACCCTGTCCACAGGGATTTCGGTGAATCACCTGATAAGTATCATCATAGCCTTGTTTGGTGGTTGGATTTGGCATACGGCAGGCATTGAAATGCTGTTCACTCTTAGTGCTTTGCTCGGTATCGCCAATTCCATCTATGCGGCCACAATCCCCAAAGGTGCTAACTAATGGACTTGCCCTCTCTTGATTTTTTGAGTTGATGTCATTGCCATGGGTTTATCTATTATGGTTATCTTGGTTATTTTCTTATACCCGGTGAGCTTGAGATTCACCTCTGTGACTATCTCATTGATTCTGTCGATTGAGGGAAGTTCGGGATTAGGGAAAATGACAGCCTCGATGTTCTCTGAGGGAACAGCTTTCTTCTCCTGATATCCGCGGATCAATATCTGCTGTATCTCAGGATAAAGCTGGAACATATCCTCGATCTCTTCAGGATAGACGTTCTTGCCTCCTTCGGTGACAATCAGGTTCTTTGCTCTTCCCTTGAGGTATAGGTAATTCTCCGTATCGAGATATCCCAGGTCTCCTGTCCTTAAGTATCCCCTCTCATCGAACAATGCCTTGGTGTTTTCCTCATCTTTATAGTAACCTTTGGTTACATTCGGGCCTTTGACCCTGATTTCCCCGATGCCATATCCGTTCGGTTTGGCAATGATCACTTCATCAAGAGGGAAAACCATGCCCACAGAGTCGATCTTGAAATGTGACTTAGGATTAAGGGTCACAATAGGGCTGGCTTCAGTCAGTCCGTAACCTTGAAGGAAATCTATGCCGAGTTGTTGATAGCGCTTGAAAACCATCGGTGACAAAGGACCAGCTCCACAGATACATATCAGGTTATGCTCCAATCCAATCTTGCTCAAAAGCAATTTGTTGAAACTCTGCCTTAGCGGGTTCCTATTGAAATGCTTCTTCATGTAGCCATTAAAGAACATCATAAAATGAATCAATGCATTGACAATTACTCCACGTTTCCTCACTTCCTTCATCATACCCGATAGCACCTTGTTGTACAGAAGGGGTATGCCCATAAAAACAGTGACCTTGCCCCTTTTAAGGTCGTTGATCATTTTTGAGACCACGAGGTTTTGCCCAAATACACATTCAGACCCATGCTTGATAGCCTCAAGAAGCACAGCTGTGCAACAGTAACTATGGTGCAGAGGGAGAAGGGCATAGAACACATCCTTATTTGTGACATGAAGGAAAATGCCATCACAAGCTTGATAGACATCGCTTACAATGTTCTTATGCGAGAGCATCACCCCCTTCTCATTTCCAGTTGTCCCGCTGGTATAAAGGATTGCCGCTATATCCTCTTCACTTCGCTTG
>JBAXZS010000317.1:0-2979 GCA_041670175.1 Sphaerochaetaceae bacterium
CAGGGCCCTGATGCCCTCGCTCCTGGTCGCCTTGTCAACCATATAGCCCATGATGCAGATGGTCTCGATGTCATCATACAGCTGGAAGCGGTCCTCGATCTCCTCGGGGAACACATTCTTGCCGCCTTCGGTCACAATGATGTTCTTCTCCCGTCCGGTAAGATAGAGATAATAATCATCATCCTGATGCCCCACATCGCCCGTATTGAGCCATCCATCCTTGTCCAGGACCGCATCGGTGGCTTCCCTGTTATGATAATAGCCCTGCATGACATTCGGCCCCTTCACAAAGATAACCCCATTGCCATCCTTGTCAGGATTAACAATCCTCACCTCTTCCTGAAGGAATTTTGTCCCCACACTGGTCTCTATGTAATGCCAGGGAGGATTGAGGTGGGTGATGGGACTTGCCTCGGTCAGGCCATAGCCCTGCACGAAATCGATACCAAGCTCATTGAACTGCTTGAAAGTGGAGACGGGAAGAGGACCAGCGCCACAAATGCAGATACGGTTGGTTTCCAGCGAGAGTTTCTTCAAAAGGAACCCAAACCATTTCTTGCCGACATTGACATGGAACACCTTCTTGATGAAACCGGAGAGGCCCATGCCCATCCTGATGAAGCCATAAGCAAGGATACCTTTCTCCCTGACCCCGTTCATAAGAGCCCTGATCATCTTGTTGAAGAGCATGGGGACCCCGAGGAACATGGTGACTTTTCCTTCCCTCAATTCCTTGAGCATGACACTTACCACCAGGCGTTTGCCGAACACACAGCTCGCACCAACGCTTATCGTCTCAAAAAAGACAGCGACCATGGTATAGGCATGATGGATAGGTAGTATGGCATAGAACACATCTGTTTCATAAAGTGGCATGTAGTAGGTGCAGATGAACGTATCGCTGACAATATTCCTATGGGACAGCATGACCCCCTTGGGAGTACCGGTGGTCCCGCTGGTAAACAGGATTGCCGCGGTATCGGTTTCCATTGCTTTCACCCGAGGTAAAGCCTCTTCTTCCTGGCAATCGAACACATACGGGAAAGTCTTGCAGCCCTCTTCAAGGCTTATACGCTCGACAAGGCCAAGCTTGTTCCCTTTGTCAATGTCATCCATGCGCTCCTTGTCGATAAACAGCCGCTGGACACCGGCGAAAGAAAGAAGTTTCTCAATCTCGTCATCATGCAAGGCATAGTCCAATGGGACAACTATGGCACCGCTATAGACGATGCCGAGATAGGCGATGGCCCATTGAGGACTGTTTTTGCCACAGACAGCGATCCTGTCCCCTTTCTTCACTCCTTGCCTGACCAGATAATTGCCAAGCCTCACCACCAACTGGTGAGCCTGGGTATAATCATATTCCTCCTTGACAGGAACCAAGGAAGTAAAACATTTGTTGTGAGGGAAACGTTTAGCGCTGAGGTCAAAAAGTTCAACGATCGTCGGCCATTCACCCAAGAAGTCCTTTCCTCTGAATTGATCCAGGACTTTCCATGGATACACATCCCTATGGTTGCTCTTATTGCCCATAACTATATTCTCCCTTGCTATTCTTCGCTAAAACCCTCAATTCTGCTCATTTATTTAGCTTTCTGGTTAAAAACTACTAGATAACACTAAACAAGATATAGTAACAACACTATTTAGGCAACAGGACCTATTATCCTTTTATCGAACCAATCATCACCCCTTTGACAAAATATCTTTGCAAGAAGGGGTACAGGCAGATGATAGGCAAGGTGCTGGTTATAATCACCGCGCTCTTTATCGAGATGGCTATCGTTGATTTATCCGCGGAACCTGCTGCGTCACCAACCATGCTGGTCCCGTTGACAATGTTTCTAAGAAACAGCATCACAGGGAACTGGGAGCTCTTGAGATAAATCAAGCCATTGAACCAATCATTCCAAAAAAAGACTGCGGTATAAAGCCCGATGGTCGCCAGACCCGCAGTCGAGAGAGGAAGGACGATTTTTATCAGGATCCCCTTGTAATCCAGGCCGTCGATGATGGCCGCCTCCTCAAGCTCGCTTGGCATCGCCTTGAAAAAACTGATAAGGAGTATCAGGTTGAATTGATTAATCGCAAAAGGAAGCAACATAGCCCATCTTGTGTTGACAAGATGGAGTGAGGAAACCAAAAGATAGTTGGGAATCAGCCCCCCGCTGAAGAACATCGAGAATATGACCAGCTTCATGATAAACTTGGTCCCTCTCAAGCTGTTCTTGCTCAGTGGATAAGCGAACAGGATCATCATCACCAAGCTGATGGCGGTCCCGGCAAATGTATAGAAAATGGTATTCCCGTAGGCATGAAAAAAATTCGGATACGAGAATATCTGCCGATAGCTGGAGAGGTTGAATCCTTTAGGAAAGAGGAACACCTCGTTGTTTATAATCGCCTTTGGGCTGGAAAACGACAAGGCAAGCATATAGAGGAAAGGAATCAGGCAAAGACATACCGTCACAACCATCACCAAATCCACGAAAATATAAAACACAACATTGTTTTTTGTCTTGTACTCTCTCATATTAATAAATCCCATCCCCGGTCAGACGCTTGCTCAGATGATTGCTCGAGGAAACAAGTATGACTCCAATAATGCCACTGAAGAGCCCGATGGCAGTTGCATACGAGTAATTCTGGTTTGCCAATCCGGTCCTGTACACCAGGGTGTCGATGATATCACTGACATAACTATTATCAGGGGTATACATAAGCAACACTTTTTCAAAACCCAAGGAAAGCAAACGGCCGACATTCAATATCAGCATGACCATTATGGTAGGCATTATCTCAGGAATGGTTATGAACCATATCTGCTGTCCTTTGGAAGCACCATCAATGGTCGCAGCCTCATACAGGTCAGGAGGAATCGCAGTGATAGCCGCAAGATATATGATTGCGGTCCAACCCGTATATTGCCAAGTATCGACCAAAATATAAATTGACCTGAAATATTTCGGGTCGTTCATG
>JBAXZS010000318.1:0-2967 GCA_041670175.1 Sphaerochaetaceae bacterium
AATCGGTGCGGACGATGCTTTTATTCATGCGGTTTGTTCCCACGGATGGGGCATTTGCTGTGAGGTCGAGCCCAAGCTCTACATGGAGAAAGTGCTTTTCACCATCGATGAGCTCTGCGGACTGATCTACGCGACAGCATTGATGAGGCCGGAGCATCTTGAGGGCATCAGCGTCAAGTCAGTGAAAAAGAAATGGAACAGCAAGGGTTTTGCCGCAGGGGTGAACAGGGATATCATCACAAAAGGAATCGCAATGCTGGATATGGAGGAAAGCAAGGTCATCTCCCTAGCAATCGAGGGATTGCAGTCAGTCAGCACAGAGATAGGACTTTAGATTCCGAGAAAGGAATATTAGTTTATCTAATCATTGCATAACTATCATAGGGATAACAACTCGCAACGATATCCGACAGCTCTTTGCACACAGAAGGCTCGACAAGGGTAAGAGGAAACAGGGGAATGGCAAATGTCTGCTGGACATGCAGTCCAAAAAGGCCAAGCAGGGTTTTTCTTGGTACTTGCATTTGGTAGAGCCTGTCAAGCAAAAGAAGCGTGCCGGAAAACCCGATGATTCCACTGGCTCCTTTTCTCTTGTCCTCAAGGGTATGGGGAGCGTGGTCGGACTCGACCCAATCGATTCGTCCGTCAAGTAAAGCCTGGAATAAACGCGAGCTCTCTTTTTTGTCCCTGAGCGGAGGGTTCACCTTTGCATAAAGCTCAGGGAAGGCGGCATCCTCGCTCGACAGCAAAAGATGATGGGCCGTCGCACCACAGGTTATCTTGACACCCTCCATCCTCGCCTTCTCAATCACTTCAAGGGATTGTACGGAACTGACATGACAAATATGGAGACTCCCCTGGAAGTCGGTTTCCTTGGCCAGCTGTATCTGATCACGAATCGAAGCGACCTCCGCCTCGATTGGACGGGCAAGACTATGACTGGAGAAATCCTTCCCATCCTCCAACTCAGGATGAAACAAGGATTCCTTCTCACAATGGACAGCAAGCACCCCCCGATAATCCTGCTTGACAAGATTCTGATAAATGAACCGCTGTTGCTCCATGGTAACTTGCCCCATGTTACCGGTGGAGTTCCCCGCAAAAAGCTTGAGTCCTACCACTTGGGGGAAAAGAGCTTTATAGGTTTTGACCACATCCCCTATCTGCTGCGGCTCTCCTGTAAGGCCCGCATACAGACCATAGGCGATCTGGCGACCGGTCTCGTCCTTGACATGGGCGATTGCTTTCTCAGCAAGGGCGAGGCGATCCTCAATCGATTCCTGGCTGATCAACGCAGGATTGCAATTCGGCATATCAAAGACCATGTCCATCCCACAAAGGGAGGCTATGGACAAACCATGGGCGAGAGTCTCCTTTTCCTTTTGCAAACCATCACGAAGGTGAACATGCGCATCTATCATAGGCCTAACAACTTTGGAGCTTCCGTCTCCAGATATTCATACTCCATAAACGTCCCCCACTGGCAGGTAAGACGGCCAGCACATCCACACTCGCCACATAAACCAACTCCGCAACGGGTCATCCGCTCCATGGAAAGATACAGCTTGTCCTTTTTTGCACCAAGAGCGAGTAATTTCCTACATGCACCTGCCATAAACGGCTCGGGCCCGATCAGATAGACAGCAGTGTCCTCATCCAGTTGCAAAGCGTCAAGCTTGTCGAGGATACGTCCTGGTTTGCCATTATCAGGAACACAGGAAAAGGAACCATAACCCCTGAGTTCTTTTTCCAGCAAGGCGGGCTTGGGTACGCTCACGCTTGTCCCCACCAGAATGGTCATCACTGTCCCTTGCTCTTCAAGTTGCTTGCAAAGCATCGGAAGCACGGCGACACCAGTTCCTCCAGCCAAAAGCAAAGCGCGGGCACTTCTTTTGTTCTCAAGCGGGGCACCATACAGGCCACGGATATAGAGCTCGTCGCCTTCTTTCAACTTGAACAATTCATCGGTGAAAGGACCTCGTCTTTTAATCACAAAGCTCAAGGGTTCCGTCGTCGCCACCGAGAAGGGTTTCTCTCCATGCGAGGGCAGCCAAAGGAATACAAATTGTCCTGCCTTGCTTTCCAATTTGCCATCGCACTGCATTATCATGGTATCCTCTCCATAGTATTGCACTTCAGTCACCAAGTGTCTCACATAGGCCATCCTGCGCTCTGTACGCAAGTAAGTCTTGCTAACCAACTCCGGATGCTCTCCTGCAAGTATTTGCTGTGCTTCATTTTTTATGCTTTGGAGATACTGCGGCCACTGTTTCTGGCTCACCATCGCCAGGGCTGAGCCAATGCCAACTACGTTGGCTCCGCATTCTATCAGCCGAGCCGCCTCGCTTCCTGTAAAGACCCCTCCCATTCCCAGAACAGGGACAGAGGGACCCACGGCCTTGCGTATGGCACTTATGGAAGCCAAAGCCTTCTCGAACACCCAGGAGCCGCTACAGCCACCTTTGCCTCCCAGCTGGTTTTGAAGAATCGGCCTGCCACTGGCAGGATCGATATGGACTATCGGTCCAACGGTATTGATGGCCACAAGACCATCAGCCCCACAGGCAAGCACCGCCTTGGCGATAGAACCGATGTCCTTGACATTCGGGGTCAGCTTGATGAACAAAGGAACAGCAAGGTCAGGTACGGCCGCTCGAATTTGTGTGACATACTCACTGGCAATGTCACCATCGCAGCCAATGGAAGCTCCATATCCAACCGCAGCATGGGGGCACGAGAAGTTCAGTTCGAGCATGTCGGCATAAGGAGCAAATGCCTTCACCAAGATGACAAAATCCTCCGGACAATTGGCGGAAAGAGAGACATTGAGAATAATCCGCAAGCTCTTCCTTCGTAACTCCTTAAGCTCATCAAGTGCTTGCGCCATCCCACTGTTCCTCAGTCCCACCGAGTTGCCAAAATTGCCAAGGGAGGTCTCGCAAATAATCGGTTCAGGATTTCCTGAAT
>JBAXZS010000319.1:0-2965 GCA_041670175.1 Sphaerochaetaceae bacterium
AAGGGAGTCCCTACTTTATGGGCAAGGGAAAGTAGTTTCTCCTCATCCATGCACAATCGCTTTTCGCTCATATAACCAGATTCCTCCTGATGCTTTCCATAGCAGAAACCACATCCTTAAAGTGCCCATAAGAAGAGACACGTACATAATGTTCACCCGAGGGACCAAAACCACTACCAGGAGTGACCACCACATGACATTTGTCCAACAGCAGGTCAAAGAACTCCCAACTCGTCAGGCCCGAAGGTGTCTGCGCCCAAACGTAGGGACTATTAATCCCCCCATAACAGCTCAAGCCCACACTCTCCAAGCCCTCCTTGATCACCTTGGCATTTCTCTGATAGTACCCGACCAAAGCCCGGCATTCCTTGTAGCCTTCTCCACTTAACGAGGCGGCGCCTCCTGCCTGGGCTATGTTGCTTGCACCGTTGAAGAAGGTACATTGCCTTCTGTTCCACATCCGATTGAGCATCCCTTCCTCAGTACCCTCACATTCCAATTCATGGGGTATGATGGTCCATCCCAAGCGGACACCGGTAAAACCCGCAAACTTGCTAAAAGAACTCAGCTCAATCGCGCATTTCCTTGATCCCTCGATCTCAAAGATGGAATGAGGATACTTGCTTTCAGTGATATACTCACTATAGGCGCTATCGAAAATAATCACACTTTTGTTCGCCAGGGCGTAATCGACAAAAACTTTCAATTGCTCTCTGCTCGCCACGGCTCCTGTGGGATTGTTGGGACTACAAAGATAGATGAGGTCTACTTTTTCCTTGGGAGGGGCGGGAACGAACCCATTGGACAAATCACTTTTGAGGTAAACGAAGCCCTGGTAACAGAAATCAGTCTCGTCATAGGACCCTGTTCTTCCTGCTATCACATTGCTATCGACATACACAGGATATGAAGGATCCTGCACAGCCACGACAGCATCCTCGCCAAACAACTGCTGGATGTTCGCCGCATCACTCTTGGCCCCATCGCTGATAAAGAACTCTGTGTTTCTCAGCTCGACTTTCCAGTGCTCTTTATAATAGGTGACCAGAGCATCACGCAGATACGTATCACCCTGCTCATCCCCATAGCCACTGTAGGTCTCCCGGCTGGACAATTTGTCAATCTTTTGTTTCATCGCAGCACAAACCGCAGGAGAAAGTGCCTCGGTGGTGTTGCCAATACCAAGACGCATGATACTGACTCCCGGATGCCTTTCCTGCCAGGCTTTTGTCCTGCGTGCTATCTCAGGGAAAAGATATCCCCCATTAAGCTTGAGAAAGTTCTTATTGACTGTCGCCATCTTATCTTCTCTCGATAGCGCCAACGGCGTCCAATTGATCCAAGGCCTCGTACAAGACCTTACGGTGCTCCTCATTCTCCAAGGTGCACAGGGGAAGCCTGAATGATTCCTCACACCAATCATAGCGTGCCATGGCGGTCTTGATCGGTATCGGATTGGTCTCGATGAAGCAAGCCTTGAAAAACGGGGACAGGAGACTCTCAATCCGCCGGGCTTCCTCTCTCTTGCCATCCAAGGCAAGGCCGATCATCTTGCTTATTGTCGCAGGACAGATGTTAGAGGCAACCGAGACAACTCCATCCCCACCCCTCTCAATCAGGTCCAGCGAAAGATTATCATCCCCTGAAAGCACGGAGAAGTCCTCCGGAGTCTGCTTGATCACCTGTTCCATCTGTACGATATCCCCGCTTGCTTCCTTGACCGCGACAATATTTGAACAGTCATTGGCAAGACGATCAAGAGTCTCAGTCTCCAGATTTACCCCGGTCCTACTCTTGATATTATACAGGATGCAAGGGATATCGACACTGTCGGCGATTGCCTTAAAATGCAAATACAATCCCTTTTGAGTAGGTTTATTGTAATACGGATTGACCAGAAGACACGCATCAGCACCATTTATCTGGGCATGACGGGAAAGCTGGACAGCCTCACTTGTAGCATTGCTTCCTGTCCCTGCGATCACAGGAACCCTTCCTTTCGCATAATGCACAGTAAGAGCGATCACCCGGTCATGCTCCATATGGCTCATGGTCGGGCTCTCCCCACTGGTTCCACAGGGAACCAATCCCGAAATACCATTCGAGATCTGGTATTCAATCATGTCATAGAGCGCTTGCTCGTCAATATTATCAGCCTTGGTAAATGGGGTGATCATTGCGGTAAACACCCCCCTGAAAAGTAGGTTATTCATTACAGTTCTCCTTGTCCGAGTAAATCTGTCATCAAATCATCAAGGGCGTAGAGACCCTTATCCTTATTCGCTATCCAATGGGCCGCCTTGACAGCGCCATAGGCGAAACCTTCCCTGCTCTTGGCTCTATGTGTCAGCTCGATCGTATCCACCTCACTGTCAAAATAAACAGTATGGGTTCCGCTAAACGAACCGCATCGCAGACTGGCAACCTGGATTTCATCATCATCCCTCTTGCGATGCAAGGTCTCACACTCAATCCGTCTTTTATTTGTCTGGCTCTCCAGCATCGAGGAAGCAAGCATCAGGGCCGTACCACTCGGACTATCAGCCTTTCCCTTGTGATGAAGTTCAAACACCGCGCTATCATAGCCACCAATCTCGGAAAGCAAGGCAGAGGCCCTTCTCACCACCTCAAGAAAAACAGCCACCCCAAGGGAGAAGTTCCCACTGTAGATGAGAGCCGCTTCCCCAGCCTGAACAGAAGCCTTTACCTCTGCCAGATTCTCATACCACCCAGTGGTACCCATCACCGCATTAACGCCCCAAAGGGCATATTGCTTCATGTCGGGCACAGCAACCTGACTTTGAGAGAACTCGATGACCACGTCACAGCTATTGAGTGCTTGCTCACTTAAGACGGGAGAAGTCACGCATTCATCCTTTGCAAAAGGATCTATAATCGCAACAACCTCGTCCTGTTGAAGGAGGGCTGCCTGATGGACCATCCTTCCCATCCTTCCATATCCTAC
>JBAXZS010000320.1:0-2964 GCA_041670175.1 Sphaerochaetaceae bacterium
CCCTCTCGGGAATGCATGAAAAACCCACCGATGCCCACTTGGTGCATCTGCTCAATCTGCCAGGTCAGCTCTTCCTTGTGAAGATGGTCATCCCAGGCCCAGAAGGGAGTTGAGCGGTATTCGTTCCCGGGATTAGGGAATTCCTCCATTATATCTTTCTCCATGCTAGTACTCCATCTCAACACGACAGAAACAGATACGTTCCCGACGGTGGGTATAGGTGACAAGGATTGAACCATCATGAGCCTCGATGATAGCCGGATAGGCATATCCTCCAGGCTCAGTCTCCAAATCCAGGAAACGGGTCCAGTTCTCCCCGTTATCCTCGCTGCGGGCCAGGCTCAAAGGAGTCCTGGGCCCTTTGTAATAGTTGGGAAGATTGCCTGTGGGGTTGTAGGCAAGGATCAAAGTCCCGCTAGAAAGCCGCACCAGATCCAGCCCGCTGTTATTGTTTGGCAACCCGGTATCATACGCAAGGGACCAGCTTCGTCCCTTGTCAACGCTATCGCTACGGAAAATGGCACTGCTGCCTGTCCTGCAGAACATGTGCAGGATACCTTTTGCATCTTCCCATAAGGAAGGCTGGATCATCCCCTTGCCAAAAATGCGATGCTTCTCATAGGGTTGGTCCACCATCTGGATATTATAGGAGGCATGACGCTGTGGCACATACTCGCTTTTCTCCCAGGACTGACCGCCATCGGTGGAGATGTCGACAAACGCATCCCAGCACTCCCCCTCCACCGAGGCCGGGGCAATGATGGTCTTCCCATCGGAAAGCAGGATGGGTTTGTTCTTTACCGGGCCACGTCCTCCCGAGATATCACCACTGACAAGCTCCCTGCTCTCAGACCAGGTCTTTCCCTCGTCAAGGGAATCCATCCTATAGGTTTTCCATTGCTCAATGGTCGCTCCTACCTTGTAGAACAGCAGTATTCTTCCTTCCCCGGTCCGAAACAATACAGGGTTCCACATCGCAACGCCCTTTTTGTCATCGGCGACATAAGGTTTACCCCACAATCCCTCGCTATCCCGCTTGCAGAGCCAGATGCTGACGTTGGGATCCTTCTCCCAACTCCCCCCAAACCAGGAAACCAAAACACTTCCGTCTTTCAATTCCAGAAGAGTGGATGCGTGAGCACTGTCAGTCGGCCTATCCTCAAAGGGGACAATGAATTCCTTCTTTACCTGTATCGTGGGTAATCTCATATCTTTTCCTCCTGATTATCGTTTTCTTCCTGTAAGGCGATTGCCTTATATTCACTGGGATTCACTCCCACAATCTTCTTGAACACCCTGAGAAAAGTCGCACGGCTGTCCATTCCCACAGCCAAGGCCACCTCTCCTATCCTGACATTGTCATCAGAAAGCAACAACTTCGCCTTCTCCATCCTGATCCTTGACAGGGCAAAAGAAATATTCTCCCCTGTCACCGCCTTGAACACCCTGGAAAGATATTTTGCCGATATCCCCAAGTCCCCGGCTATCATATCAAGGCTCAATGGTTTCTGAAAATTCTGCTCAAGATATCTTCTTGCCTCATCGGCAAGCTTGAATTCAGCCCCTCCTTGCGAAGGCACATATACAGAGCGCTGCACATCCAAGAAGAAATCCAAGAGGAGTTTCCTGCCATCACCTTCCCCCTGGGAAAAGAACTGCCTTATCCCTTGATAGCCCTCAATCCCTTCAGGGTTGATACGCTGGTCATCAAGACATCGTTGTCCGACCAGGAATACCTGATGATACAACTCCAACTGATTTTCCTTGGAGATGCCACGTTTCTCATTACGGATGAACAGTTCCTCAAGATATCGGGACAAAGCGGAGGCATTCCCACTCTGGATGTTGTTCACAATGGCCTTCTGGTCATAAAAGGAGAACGCCACCTGGTTCTTCACTGGTAACTGGCTGAATTCCACAAGATCGAAGCACTGGTCGCGGTTACAGGTCTTCAAGGCGGCCAATGCCTGGTTATAGGATATGGAAAGCTTCTTTAAGGTGTCACAGGAGTTGCCTATTCCGATATACAGGCATATGTTCTTCGAAACATAGAGCTCTTGGCTCTGTGATAACTTTCGCACCACAGCAGCCCTGCTCTCCGCAGTCGGATCAAGGTTGAAAATACAGGCATACAGGCCACCATGCAAGCTTAAAGGAATGCAGGGAATGGAGAAGTGGAAGAATTTGTCTATGGACAAATCCTGCTCGTTGAGAAAATCATTATCAAAATACTGCCCCTGGTTATCAAACAACAACACGGCACAAAGATACCGGGAAAAGGAGAAACCAAGGCACAACCGGGTCATCTCGGTGACTTGATTCAAATCATCGCCTTGCAAGCCGTTTATCAACAACAAGAGGGAATACGTAAGATATTCCTTCCTGTGGGCATCCTCATTCAGCAAAAGCTGGTCTATACCCTCACTTAAAAGCTTCAACTCATCAGGACGCCGATTCTTTTTTTCACAAGAAGGCAGTTTCTCCGCTGCCTGATTTATCGGAAGATAAATCTGGAAACTGAAAAGCAAGGCAAGACCAATGCCTCCCAGTACCAGGAGCAGACCTAATGCGATGACGATGGGGACGCTACCATTGAGAGCGCCATTGATATCTTTTTTATTGACCAGGGCCAGATAAGTCCATCCTGAGGATTCCGAGACTTCCTTAAAAAGAAAATACTCGCCGTAGGGGTTTTTGCTTTCCATCTTCTGGAAGATACCAAGATGCTCCGGACTGAAGAGTTGTCTATCAGAACTATAGATTAGCTTGCCATCATCACGAACAAAGGCAAAGGCAGTCCTCCCTGAAAGAGAATTATCAATCAACAGTTTCTCAATGCTACTCACCTTGATGTTACTTACATGCACCGCTATCCTCGAGTCAAGCCGGGCTGTCGACACCACAGGGATCACCTCGACAGCTCCTCCTCTGGTGACAAGCCTTGTCTCAGGAAGAATAAGGCGC
>JBAXZS010000321.1:0-2950 GCA_041670175.1 Sphaerochaetaceae bacterium
AGGAATTCCTATGACTATCACAGGAACCCCGCAATTTGCCAGATGAATGGGGGCACCGTCAGTGGAGCCCGCACTTCGGACAGCTGCCTGAACAGGAATACCAAGTTCCTCAGCAAGATGCAAAGCAAAATGTTGGAATCTTGGATTGGTGATCATCCTGGCATCAATATAGCGAAGCATCGGCCCCCTCTTGATACCAGTCTGACTCTGATACGAAGGAACCACGGTATCATCGGCAGGACATCCTTCAAAGCAAATGGCCAAATCAGGTTTCACTTTCTGTACAGTGACAGCAGCCCCTCTGGTCCCGACTTCCTCCTGAGAAGCAAAAGCCCCGATAAGATTGACCTGAAGATTGGAACCTTTCAGCTCTCTTAATGTCGCAATAATCGAGGCGCATCCCAAACGATTGTCGAAAGCCTTGCCGATGAGCAAGTCATGCTCGGCATCGAACATGCAGATCGCCTCAGGTACGACAGGAGCCGCCACCTCGATTTTGTAATCCCTCTTCACTTCCTCCGCGCTGCTGGCTCCAATGTCTATCACCAAGGAGGTGACGTCAAGCGGCTCTTTCTTTTCAGCCTCACTCATGAAGTGTGGCGGCTTGCTGGCAACCAGACCTGGGATGTAAACACCCTCCTTGTTCATGACACGGACCATATGGGCAGGGATGTTGGTGGTCACCCATCCTCCGATAGTAATGAACTCAAGCATACCATCAGGACGGATATCCTTTACCATAAACCCTACTTCGTCTGTATGGGCATCCAGCTGAACGACAGGAAGATTCGTTTTGTTTGTTGCAGAAGAAATATAAAGATTTCTCATGCAATCCTCTTCAAATGTTCCTAAATCAAGGGCATCATTTCGGATGACAGCGAGGACCTCGTCTTCAAACCCCGAAATACCATTTGCATTGCTTAAGTGCTTGATAAGTTCAATATTCGCACTCTTATCCATAATATCCTCCAATTCAGCTTTTGGAAATTTATCAAGAAATGAAATCCTGGCATGGCAAAAAATAAAACCTTATTCAAGCTCGGTGTATTTCTTACTATTCCCAAAGGATTTCTCAACAGGATATTTTCTCCTGTTCTGTTCCATTTTATTCTCAATTATCTTTTTTGCATCGACATTCAGGGCATCGGCCATCATGAAACAATAAATAAACACATCAGCCAACTCCTCAGCCATCTCTTCATTCTTTTTTGCAACAGTCAGATCAGTACCTGACCATTGAAACTTCTCCAAAAGCTCGCTGGCTTCCAAGGAAAGGGAAATCGCCAGATCCTTAGGGCTATGAAACTTCTCCCAGTCCCGTTCCTTCACAAAGACACGAATCGCATCCTCAATCTCTTTATTCATCATAAACTATTACCACTCTTGTACTATCTCATCTTTCTTCAAATGATATCGTTTTATATATGTCTGGAGATCGGCATCATTTCTTATACAACCAAGTTGCTTCCTTTCTCCAGTCCGTCTATCCTCAAGGCAAAGACTCATCTCGCCTGTGCAGATGCTATGTACTATGATAGGTTTCCCCTCGAATCCAACCAAGTCATTTTTCTTCAAGAACATATGGTGAATTATATACCAAAAGACCTTACATGTTCCTAACTTTTTCTGCGATGACCTCCGCCAATTTCAGATGTCCTTCCTTCTCCAAGTGCAACTGGTCGAAATCACTCGGCTCCGCATAGAGAGCCGCATCCAAAAACTCCGTATGCGTTGTCTTCGCCACTTGCTTAAAAAGTGGCGCAAGTTCTTTGCTTTTGACCACGGAAGTCTCATCAAAGGTCTTAAAAGGAGAATGTATGACATCCTCTCCGACATGAATAGGAGAAATGATAAGAATTCTTGGAATGCGGTCAAAATAAGCCGGGCCATAGTCAAAATGCTGGACCAATGAAACAAGTTTCTCCATACCTGCCATGATTACATACGAAGATGCACAAAATTGGACCTTGGTATCATTAGTTCCCAGACTGAGAATCAATATGTCAATTGGTTTATGGGTCTTCAACACATAAGGAAGACCCGTCAATCCATTGCGTTCGCTTTCCAAAGGATCATCAAAGACAGTGTTCCTTCCTCCCAATCCTTCTTCAACCACATAGTAATCGTCACCAAGAAGCTTCTGTAACACCCGGGGCCAACGCACATCCAGGCCCCAACGACCTCCATGAGGATTGGAACCAAAGGTGTTGCTGTCACCATAACAAACAACTGTCTTCATAATACTTGTATCTTAATCAATATGGGAGGTCTTGGAAAGTGGAATACTTCTAGAAATACAAGATTAGGCCTTTCCTCATTATTTCAACAATGGAGAATATCTGATAGCCAACAAAAAGAAAAAACTTTATGATCAATGGAGAGGATGTTTTATGGAAAGCAATGAAATAATCGCCATTTACGGGAACACGCCGGCGAGTATGACCACAAGTCTCATCGAACATTTTGACCTTGCCTCCCTGATAGGAGACAGAAATAAGAAAATTGTCTTAAAACCCAACTTAGTGGTCGCGGTCACTCCAGATACCGGAGCTACAACCCATGTCGAGATAGTAACCTCACTTATCACCTATCTTCAGAATAAGGGATTTATGAATATCAAGATAGTGGAAAGCGCTTGGGTCGGAGATTCAACAAAACGCGGTTTCGAAGTCAATGGATATCCTGAAATCAGCAGGAAATACCATGTTCCTCTCGTTGACGTAAAAAACGATTCCTATACAAAAAAAAGCTTTGATGGAATTACCATGGAAATCAGCGATGAGATTCTTTCCACCGATTTCCTTATCTCCCTTCCCGTCCTCAAGGGTCATTGCCAAACTGGAATGACCTGCGCCCTGAAAAACATGAAAGGATGTCTCTCTGACAAATCAAAGCGTATGTTCCATACATTGGGCTTACACAAGCCTATCGCCGCACTTAACGCAATACG
>JBAXZS010000322.1:0-2940 GCA_041670175.1 Sphaerochaetaceae bacterium
CCCTCAAGTCGGGAGTGGAAAAAGATTTTGTAGATTTCTTGCTCTCTGCAAAGGGACAGGCGATTGTCGAAGAAACTGGTTTCATCGCCCTGAAATAACATGAAAAGTATCAGGACCAGACAACGAATAGAACAAGGTGGCAGGGTCTTCCTGCTACTTTGTGCTTTGCTTTCAATAGCGACAGTATGCTTGATCACCTTGTTTATCTTCCAGCAGGGAGTACCTACCTTCAAGAGTGTCCCTCTTAAGGAGTTCTTGTTCTCCTCAGACTGGAGTCCTTCCGCAAGCAATCCCCACTATGGGATACTAAGTTTTGTGGTGGCTAGTTTCTGGGTGACTTTCCTGTCCTTGCTCTTCACCACTCCCATAGCCTTGTCCTGTGCCATTTACCTGGCGTTGTTTGCCAAGGGAAGGGCCGCTTCCCTGTTGAGGACAAGTCTTGAGCTGTTGGCGGGAATTCCCTCGATCATCTTTGGTTTGTTTGGCATTGCGGTCGTGGTACCTTTTGTCCGTAATGTGTTTGGAGGCAATGGGTACAGCCTTCTCTCCGCTTCAATAATCCTTGCTATCATGATCCTGCCGACGGTTATCAATGTCAGCGAGGTGTCCATTTACGCTGTCTCGAATGAACTGAGGGATGCAAGTGTGGCATTGGGTGCCACGCAATGGCAGACCATTTCAAGGGTGGTGTTGCCTTCCAGCCGTAGTGGAATCGTAGCCAGCCTCGTTCTTGGTCTGGGAAGGGCCATAGGGGAGACCACGGCGGTCCTCCTTGTAGGAGGTAACGCTCCTCTGTTTCCAACCAGTGTGCTTGATATGGGACGTACCCTCACTATGAACATCGTCACAGACATGAGCTATGCGGAAGGCGTGCACATGTCAGCCCTGTTTGCAACCGCCATGTTGCTGTTCATCGTCATCTTGTCCTTGAATTTTGTTGTTGTGGCGATTACCAAAAGGAGCAGAATCAAATGAACAGAATTCGAGTGAATGCTACGGCCTTGTTCCTCATCCGGTTCCTTTCATTTATCGCCATTGCGCTCTTGTGCCTGATTTTAGGATATATCACCTATAGGGGTCTTTATAAGAGCGAGAAGATTGAGAGCGAGACCCTTGGTGGTCTTTTTATGGAACAGGATTACTTCATAAATACTTCCTCACATGAAGGGCTCAGGACCCTTTCCTATTTTACTTTGCAGAAAATGGCCCTGGGCAAGGTTTCCTCCTGGCGCTCAATCACCTCTGTCGACGAGCCTTTCTCCTTGTATATCGAGCCTGCGATGGTGGAGCCTTTCGCGCGGTCGATGGGAATTGAAGAAGAACTGATTCTTGCCGGGGGGGCAAGAATCGGAAAGATTCCCAAGGTCTTGGTCCCAGGAGCCTTGGTGATAAGCGCCAACCCCATCTCCGGGATGAAGACGGTGCAGGTCGAGGATCAGGTATTGGTTACCAATCCCAAAGTGATGGAATTATATGGTAACAACAGGGTCACCTCGCTCAGTAAATCTCAGCTTGAAGGAGTGCTCAGCGGGGATGTGTCAAGCTGGGACCAGGTGGGAGGTCCCAACCTGCCGACAACAAGAAACAAAAACATCGGGCAGTTGTCCCTCAATGAGGGTTCTTATGGAATCTTCAGCGCAAAAGAGTATCTGGACGCCAAGAAAAAAGGGAGTGCTCTTTCCCTTTTGCCAACAGAAAAGGAAGAGAGAGGGGCGAACCTTACCGGATCGTATCTTGTCGCGAAGACGGTGGAGTCAGGGAAATATGGGGGCATAGGGACCATCATATTGAATACCCTGGTCATGGTGCTTCTCACACTTCTGGTTGCAGGTCCGTTAGGCATCTCTGCTGCCGTATATCTTGAGGAATATGCAAGGAAAGGCAAGATAAAGGACAGCATCAGTTCCGCTATTGACATCCTTTCAGGAATTCCCTCTATTATTTTTGGATTGTTCGGGTTGTTGGTGTTCGTCCAGCTGTGTGGTTGGAGCTTCTCTCTTATCAGCGGGACGCTTACCGTAAGCCTGATGATATTGCCCACGGTGATCCGTACCAGCCAGGAGGCTATCAAGACGGTTAATCCCGCGCTCAAGGAAGCCAGCCTGGCTCTTGGGGCCACCAAACTTGAGACCATCTGGCATATTGTGCTCCCCTCATCCAAACGAGGTATTGTCACCGGTCTGATTCTGGCGATTGGGCGTTCCATAGGAGAGACCGCAGCGTTAATCTACACCATCGGGTCTTCCACCGACCTCGTGCATGGATTGACATCGTCCTGCAGGGTGCTTTCAATGCATATCTATCTTACAATTACAGAAGGGCAGAGTAGCGACAAGGCTTTTGCCTCGGCGCTGGTTTTGGTGGTGATGGTTCTCTTGATTAACACGTTAGCCAAGATTCTCATGAAGGGAGGAAGAAAAAGTTGAATGCTGTTTTTGAAATAAGGGGCTTGAACCTGTGGTATGGACAGGCCCATGCGTTGAAAGACGTGGACTTATCCATACCACGGAATTCCATCACTGCGTTCATCGGCCCTTCCGGATGTGGAAAATCCACGTTCCTGAGGGTTCTTGACAGGATGAATGATCTGGTGGATGGGGTGAGGATTACCGGTAAGGTGAATTTTGATGGCAAGGACATCTATCAGCACTACGAAGCCATGGAATTGAGGCGGAAGGTCGGCATGGTGTTCCAAAAGCCGAATCCTTTTCCCATGAGCATCCTGGACAACATCGCCTATGGCCCGAGATTGTATGGGAGTCCCAACAAGCATGATCTGATGGAGATAGTGGAAAGGACATTGCGCCAGGCCTCGCTTTGGGATGAGGTGAAGGACCGTCTGCATAAGAATGCGTTGTCCCTCTCAGGAGGACAACAGCAGAGGCTTTGCATCGCGCGTACCTTGGCGGTGAATCCCGAGGTCATACTGATGGATGAGCC
>JBAXZS010000323.1:0-2915 GCA_041670175.1 Sphaerochaetaceae bacterium
CGTAGCCTTTTCGATGAGAAAGCTTCCGTTCTGCCATGTCAGACCTTTGATGATGTGTTTGAGTCCGTGGATAAGGGCACTGCCAATTACGGGGTAGTCCCTGTGGAAAACACCTTGGGAGGAACTATTTACGATACATTGGATCTTTTGAACCTCTATCCAGGAATCAAGGTGATTGGAGAACAGCAGGTACGTATCATCCATAATCTTATTGTATTGCCTGGTTCCAAATTGGAAGACATCAAACAGGTCTACTCTCATCCTCAGGGTTTGGCCCAGTGTGCGGCTTTCCTCAAGAAGGAGCTTCCAAATGCGGAAATTGTTCCTTTCTTTGACACAGCGGGAAGTGTGACCTACATTAAAAAATGTGGGGACAAGAGTAAGGCGGCGATTGCAGGGGCCCCCGCAGCCAGGTTTCATGGGATGGAAATACTCAAGGAAGGCATTGAAACCAATCCAAGCAACTATACTCGTTTCTATGCCATTTGCCGAGAAGAAAACGTGGAGGGATACACTTTGTCACAAACTCCCAACAGAGCCGTCCTTTCCTTTAGTGTCGATGATCGTCCCGGTTCTCTTTATGAAGCCTTGCATGTGCTTTCACAGCATAAGCTGAACATGAAGAAACTGGAAAGCAGACCGATACTTGGCAAGCCTTGGGAATACTCATTTTTCGTTGAGACTGAGATGGTCAATGAAGCGAGCTTCGGCGAGGCGGTGAATGAATTGAAACAGAAATGTGTTTCGCTCAGAGTGAACGGAACCTTTTTGGCAGGTTGATATGGGCCAGATCAATCCCTTTGTTCCTTCTCTGCTGGTCATAGGGGTGCTCAGCACTAACGAAGAGGCCCATGGGGAACTTCTTCAGAAATTGGTTGAGAAATACGGTCCTCTGGAAGAGGAGAGTGAACATACCCCGTTCTCCTATACAGACTATTATGATAGCGAGATGGGAGGAAGCCCCCTTCGTTATTTTCTTGTGTTCAAGACGCTTGTGGATCCTTCACGTTTGGCGCAGATCAAGATTGAGACCAACAATCTTGAACAAGTGTTTTCCCGAGAGCAAGGGCGGACCATAAACCTTGATCCCGGGATTCTGAGCGCAAGCTCGCTCATTCTTGCAACGACAAAGAATCGTTCCCATCGTATTCCTTTGCATTCGGGCATTTACGCTGAGGTGACCCTCATTTATTATAATCACAAGTTCAATTCTTTGCCTTGGACCTATGCTGATTACAAGAGCGAGGCGTTCTGTACCTTGTTCAAGAAATACAGGACCTCCTATATGACGAAACTCAAGCAGAAATAAAATGACTGTGGCATAGGAGATATGAGAAAACTCCTATCCTTGCTTTTATTCTTGTTTGTCTCTTGCTCCTATAATCCATTGAGGGAACGTCCTGTCTCTTTGGTCATCAAGGAGAAGCATCCTTGGGAAACGGAATGGAACACCTATCTGCCCAATTTATTGGTTATTACCGAGGGCAGCGACGAGTTGACCAAAATCCATCTTGAAGGTGGCCAAAGAAAAATTACTGTCAACCTTCCCTATGGAAAGACCATTTATGTAGCCTGCTATCCTTTAGGGCAGTTCGCCCCTTATGGTTCGGCGATCACTCCCACAGGGACAAATATGGTGAACTTGACCCAAAAGGAAGGAAATCTTGTGCGT
The DNA here is from genome assembly GCA_041670175.1 of Sphaerochaetaceae bacterium. GTDB lineage: Bacteria > Spirochaetota > Spirochaetia > Sphaerochaetales > Sphaerochaetaceae > JBAXZS01. Next base: position 1,673 of record JBAXZS010000323.1, read on the forward strand.
ACGTTGATAGATATCCGGCAAGGTCATGAAGGAGCATTGTCTGTTGTGGACTATCCAAGGCTCTTGTCATCGATTGAGTCTTCTGATATCGACCTATATGATCTTGACAAGATAAAACTCTCAACCGATATACTCAATGGTGAAATAGGCAATGACTCATTTGTCAAGCTTGGACGTTTGAAGGTGACAGTTTCCGCCCTTCCCTCAGGACGATGGGTCGCAGAGAGCTTGAACGATGAGTCCTTCTGGTATAGTGGCGAAGCTGTTAGCGTGACACTCAGCGGAGGTTTGCATTGCTACTTGTGCAAGGAACAATCTCTCCTGCTCAAAATATTTGTGGATATAGCAAATGGACAGAGTTATCAGAGTGTTCATCAAGGACCTCTCTGGTAGGGATGTGATATTCCCTTTTTCATGCTTTCACAGTACAGTTTAGGAATATGGAATCTTTGCGCGAACTATACAGGATTGGCCTTGGGCCATCCAGCAGTCATACAATGGGACCGCGTTTTGCGGCCAATCATTTTTTACAGCATCATCCAGATGAAGTCAGGTATGAGGCAGATCTTTTTGGTTCTTTGGCAGCCACGGGAAAAGGTCATTTGACCGATAAGGCCATCAGGGAAGTGTTTGCGGAAAAATCAAAAGACGTGGATATTGCCTGGTATCCCGATATTATCAAACCATACCATCCCAATGCACTGGAACTCATTGGCTTTGACAAGGACAATCAAAAGAGCTGCCATCAATTGTATTATAGTGTAGGGGGGGGTCGTGTCGTCATTGATGGTGTTCAGGAGAGCCAGGTCCAGCAGATATATCCTTCTGAGATAGCCAACATGAAGCAGATACTCAACTTCTGCAACAGCGAAGGTATTCAGCTGTGGGAATTTGTCATTTTGCATGAGGGACAGGATATCCTGGCTTACATGGACAAAGTATGGTCCGTGATGACAGGAGCCATTGAAAATGGATTGAATACAGAAGGAGTCCTGCCTGGTGGCCTTAAGCTTCCTCGTAAGGCCATGCAGTATTATTCCAAAGCCAAGGAATTTTCCGGTCCTTTTGGCAATACGGCCTTGGCTTTGAGCTATGCCCTGGCGGTCTCTGAGGAAAACGCCTCAGGCAATACTATTGTGACCGCTCCGACCTGTGGCTCCTGCGGAGTGCTTCCCGCAGTGCTGTTCTACTTGTTTGAACAGTACAAATTCCCTAAGGTTCGTATCCTTCGTGCTCTTCTCAC
>JBAXZS010000324.1:0-2909 GCA_041670175.1 Sphaerochaetaceae bacterium
GGATGCAGTGAGAAGCATACCGAGCAGAAAAGCCCGCCTGTTGCTTAATTTTCCTAATAATCCGACTGGGTATACCCCTTCGAAGGATGAGATGGATGCTCTTGCCGATGCCTTGGTTTCTCTTGCAAACGAAGGCTATAAGCTTCTAGTGATTAGTGATGATGCATATTTTGGCTTGTTTTATGAAGAAGAGACTGCAAAGGAAAGCCTGTTTGCAAGGCTTTGCAATGCCCATGAGAACATTCTCTCCATCAAGGGCGATGCGGCCACCAAGGAATCGATGGCGTGGGGATTCAGGGTTGCTTTTGCTACCTTTGGGTGCAAGGGGCTGACCGATGAACAATATGATGCTTTGGATAAAAAGATGCTCGGCATGATTCGTGCGACGGTTTCCAACTGTGAACATCCGGGCCAGTCATTGTTGATTCATGCCATGCAGAACAAGGGGTACAAAGAAGACAAGATGGCTGTCTTAAAGGAAATGGAGGGACGATATAGGAAACTGAAACAGACTTTGCAGTCCTATGAAGAGAAATTCAATCTTCTGAGACCTTATCCCTTCAACAGTGGCTATTTCATGGCTTTTGCTACCAAAGGTAGCGCCGAGCAACTGAGAAAGTATTTGCTGGACACCTATCATATCGGATGTATCAATATTATGGATACAACGTTTCGTGTGGCATATTGTTCGGTTCCAGAGGATAAGATTGCTGATTTGGTGAATACTGTCTACAAGGCGGCTGATGAACTATGGAGTTGAAGACCAAACTGTATCTTGTTGATGCAGAGGGTGAGAAATTCATGGGTATCGGGGTCCTGTGGTTGCTTTGTGAGGTTGAAAAAGGGCAAAGTCTTCGTAAAGCGGCTTCTACCCTTGGTATCTCGTATTCCAAGGCTTTCTTAATGGTGCGTAATCTTGAGAAGGCGCTGGGAGTTTCTGTACTAAATAGGCAGAAGGGTGGTGCCGATCGTGGTGGCGCGACACTGACAACATTCGGACAGCAATTTCTTAAACTGTATGATGATTTCCAAAAACAGGCCAAGCTTCAGGTCGAGAAACCGTTTAATGATTTCTCAGCTGGGCTGGCAAGGTTGTTGGAAAGTTCTGAGAAAATTGGAGAACAAGAAATATGAAGACAATTGATTTTACCATTCCTAATTTGGGAGAGCCCAAGATTGCGTCTCCCATTGCCATGAGTTCCAATCATGGTGATGGAAGGGCCGACTATGTGAGTGATTCCGATAAGATTCTTTATTCCATTGAGACAAAATTGGAGAATGGACATCAGGTGCCGTTGCACGAGGATACCATCGAGGTTGCTGGACCTCGCTCCAAGATATATTTCAACCCTGCGCATGTCCATGCTGCAATCTGTACCTGTGGCGGCATCTGTCCTGGTCTGAACAATGTTATTCGTTCCGTAGTGCGTTGTTTTTGGTATCGTTACGGAGTGAGACGTATCAGTGGTGTCCAGTATGGATATAAGGGATTGTTGGAGAATAGCCCGTGGCCATTGCTGACGCTTGATCCTGATGTGGTGGATGACATCCAGGAGAAAGGTGGTACCATCCTTGGTTCTGCCCGTGGTGGTGGTAAGCAGGTTGACGAGATAGTTGATTCTCTTGAGAGGCTGAACATCAATATTTTAGTGACCATCGGTGGAGATGGTACCTTGCGAGGAGCCAACGACATTGCTGATGAAATTGGGCGTCGCGGACTGAAGATTTCCGTTGTAGGGATACCCAAGACCATCGATAACGATCTTTCTTTCATTCAGAGTTCCTTTGGGGTTGATACTGCAGTGCAGATGGCCGTTCCCGTGGTCCGTTGTGCGCATGTCGAGGCCAAGAACAGTATCAATGGCATTGGTCTGGTGAAGGTCATGGGTCGTGAGTCCGGTTTCATTGCTGCCAGGACTTCCTTGGCCCAAAGTGATGTGAACTTCTGTTTAATTCCTGAGAATCCGTTTGATTTGGATGGTCCTAATGGATTGCTTGCACATCTCAAGAGCAGGATACTTGATCGTCATCATGCGGTCATTCTTGTTGCTGAGGGTGCTGGTCAGGAATTGCTTCCTCCGAGTACCGAGTATGATGCCTCGGGTAATATGAAGTATCAGGATGTGGGGATTTTCCTTCATGAACGCATCAAGGAGTACTTCAAGGCCGAAGGGATTGAAAGCAATGTCAAGTATATTGATCCCAGCTATATTATCCGTAGTGCTCCTGCGGACAGTTTTGACTCCATCTATTGTGCGCGGCTGGGGGCTCATGCTGCTCATGCGGCCATGGCAGGGAAGACAAAGGTCCTTATCAGCGAATGTAATAATCGGTTTGTCCATATTCCTATCAGTGCTGCAGTGATTAGTCGTAATCATGTCGACCTGGAAGGGGCTCTCTGGCGGGATGTGTTGGAGAATACACGGCAGCCTGTATCGATGAAGAATACCCTGTAGGAAGTGTTTTGAAGAAGTCGTTGTTCAACATTTTTGTGAAAATAGCGACTTCTTTTTTGTAAATAGTGTCAACATAACAAAAAGAAGAATTAATTTTTTTAAGATACTTGCATTTTCTTTAAGAATTTATTACATTACGAATCGGAAAAAGAACGACAGCTTACAAATCCGTTGGATAGGTAAGCAACAATATCGGATTTTTTCTAACCTCCTTTTGTACCATCTTGGGTTTAACCTCCTTTTCCCAAGATGGTTTTTTTTATTCTTGATTCCTTATGTTTCTATCAATTTTTTCAATGTCGAAGTAATTGCAAAGGGATATTCATAAGGAATATAAGGACGTCAATGCAAAATAAGAGATCAAAACAATTCCTTAGCCAACAGGAACGGTGGATTCTTTTTTATGGCTTTGCATTGAAATAATGGTACAATCAGAAGTGAGGAGAATTTAAA
>JBAXZS010000325.1:0-2864 GCA_041670175.1 Sphaerochaetaceae bacterium
AGCTGGTCTTGTCGATTCCAACGGTAACGCTCTTGTCCCGAAGACTTGGGAGGAATTTCATGATTTTGCAAAAAAAATGACCATCAAGGATGCTAATGGAAAGGTCATTCAGCAAGGTGCGGTAATCCAATGGAACGACGACATGCATGGGACTGTCCTTGGAGCTCTGCAAGCTGCTCGTGGCAACATCTACGGTTCTGATGACATTTCAATAAATTTCGACAATCCAGAGTTCCGGAATATTCTTAAGGTATGGAAGGAGGGTGTAGCCGATGGTAGTTTCTCGACTGAGACATTCGCTGATACGGATGCTGGTCGCAATGACTACAAGGCTGGCAAAGTTGCCATGTTGATTGAAAGTTCTGGTAGATGGGTGGAAGGTGGAAATGCACTTGGCTTCGATAAGGTTTCCGTGTGTGGGATTCCAGGTGATGGTGGTTCCTGTGGTTATGTGAATGGTGTTTTTCTCCCGAAGGCTTCCAAGAATACAGCCATCGCGTTGCAGTTCATCAAGGAAGGAATGCTCGGAGAGTACTCTCAGGTCAATACACTGAACCAGTACGGGAAGATTCCTGTCATCACGGCGTACTTCGACAAGGCTGACCGTCCTGAGTGGGCGAATATTAAGCATGCAATGGATTACGCCACCACGTATCCTGCATATAACGATTCTGGTAAGTTTCAGGACCAGTTGAGAATCATCATCCAGGAAGGGCTTGTAAATGGTACTGTTGCTGACACTGTAGCCAAGCTGGAGGCTATGATTGCTAGTCTAAACAAGTAAGGTAATGAGTTAGGAGCCACTGCATTCTGTAGCGGCTCCTTTCTATGGAGGGAGGTCATATGGCATCATTATCCCACAGGGAGAAAACGAAAAAGGTATGGAGTATCTTGTTCATCCTCCCTTCTTTTCTCATATTGTTCCTATTTGTGGTTTACCCTCTTGGGTATACGTTCTTTTTGAGCCTTTGCAAATACAATTTCTCTTACGATCAAAAACCAGACTTCTATGGGCTAGGGAATTTTGTCGATATGTTCAAGGATTTACAGTTTAGGAGTGCATTGGGTACGACGATTCATTTTGCCGTTTGGGACTTCATGTTGATGATGGGGTGTTCTCTTTTGCTTGCTTTGATGCTCTTTTTCAAAGGTGAACACACGTGGTTTTTCAGAACTGCCATTTTTGCTCCAATTGTCATACCCGCTTCTTTGGTCTGCATTGTCTTCAGCTGGTTGCTTGCAGAGAATTTCGGCCTTTTCAACAAGTTTCTTGGAAACGTTCTGGGACATCCTTCATGGACAAAAGCTTGGTTGACCAATGCGAAGACCGCTTTGGGATGCATGGTGGTCGTTAATTTATGGTGTAATATTGGATTCGAAACGATATTGTTTCTCTCTGGGCTTCAGGGCATTTCTCAAGATTACCTTGAAGCAGCTGACATCGATGGTGCGACAGGTCTGAAAAAGATTACGCGCATCATCCTGCCAAACCTCAAGCAGACGTACATCATCACCGGCATCTGGGCGACCGTCGCAACATTGAAGGTGTTCGTGGAGCCAAGCGTCATGACCAATGGAGGGCCGGGAAGAGCGACAACGGTTTTGTACCTTTATATTTACAACAACGCCTTCAAGTATTGGGAGCTTGGGTATTCTTCATCGATGGCCTTTTTCTTAAGTATCATCATTTTGCTAATCTCACTTGTACAATTCATCCTGAACAATAGGGAGGCATAAGATGAAAAAGAAGAGAATCACCAATACGATATTGTTCATTCTGCTTGTATTCATTTCTGTCATTTTCATCGTACCGATTTTCTACACCATCTTTACGTCGTTTAAGACAGAAACCGAAATACTCCAGCAGGGGACTTTCTTCATTCACTCATTCACTAGTGAGAACTATCTGTACGTTTTTCAAAGAGGAAACAAGTATCTGAATTACTACAGGAACACTATCAGCATCACTTTTTGGGGTGTGTTCATTACATTCTTCTTCAGTGCTCTAGCGGGATATGCATTTGCGAAACTGCCGTTCAAGGGGAGCAATGGCATCATGGGTTTTATTTTGTTCATCGTGACGTTCCCTTTGGCTGCTTTGATGATTCCCATCTATATTATGGAATTCAAATCAGGGACGCTGAATACCCATATTGGATTGATCTTGCCGAATGTGATGAACGTCCTGCCGTTTTCCATATTCATCATGCGGAGCGCATTTGTAGGCATACCCAATGAGATGATCGAGTCAGCCGAGATTGATGGTAGCACCATTCCACAGACATGGGCGCGCATCATGTTGCCGATGGCTTCCAACGGTTTGATCATAGTTCTTGTGTATGCCTTTTACAACATTTGGGGTGAGTTTACGATGGCTAAGACGCTAGCAACCCAAGATGCCTCGATGCCAATATCTGTAGCTCTAACTTTGCTGAAAGGTGAGTCTTGGAACTATGGTGTTCTTGGTGCTGTCATTACGTTGTCTGTCCTTCCTCCAACAGTATTGTTCATCATCTTCCAGGATAAGATGGTTGCAGGGATGGCTGCTGGTGCGGTCAAGGGCTGATAAAGTTGTTTTTGTTGCAGTACTCTCCGTCTGTTGTTGGGAAATGGTCTCTGTATTGCTATATCCATGATGTTTTTTCATGCGCTGTAATTATTGCAGAAGTAAAGTAAATTTGACTCTATAAGAAGGCCCATCCTTGAAACGTATCCAGTATCACTATCGGGAAAGGGGTGGATTAGGACTACTTGGGTGAGATGTGATCATCATACTCAACATCTGTGCCACTGCATAAGAACTACCGCACGATTGGTTGTCCAGACTTTTCTGCACCTCTTTTCGTTGCGGCCGGCGATAGCCA
>JBAXZS010000326.1:0-2859 GCA_041670175.1 Sphaerochaetaceae bacterium
TGAATTTTGGATATGTGTTGTCTTTTCTCGGATAGACAGCTCAAAAAGTCATATTACAATATTTTTATATCACCTAAATAGGAGGGATAATATGAAAAAGTTGGGAATCATTACTATGGTTCTGCTTTTAGCATCAGGACTACTTTTCGCCAATGGTACTTCTGAGAGCAAAAGCGCAACAAGTGATAATTCACTAACAGTATACACCCCAGATTCAGAAAGTCTGGTGAATGCTGTTGTGCCAAATTTCGAGAAAGATACCGGTATCAAAGTCAATGTGATCACCGCTGGAACAGGAGAACTTGAAAAAAGAATCCAATCCGAAAAGAACAATCCGCTCGGAGATGTTTTCTGGGGTTCTGATCCTACCATGCTTGCACCAATGGAAGATCTGTTCACCAAATATGTTTCCCCTGAAAATGTAAACATGGAAGATGCCCATAAAAACACTTCTGGCTACTTCTCCCCTTCTGTTGCTGATGGAACCGTTATTCTCGTGAATACGAACGTAATCGGAGATATCAAAGTGGAAGGTTTTGAGGACCTGTTGAATCCTGCACTGAAAGGAAAAATTGCATTCTGCGACCCAACAAATTCGAGTTCGGCTTTCGAACAATTGATCAACATGTTGTACGACATGGAAGAAAACAATGATCCAACTTCTCAACAAGCTTGGGACTATGTAGATAAATTCATCGCTAATTTGGATGGAAAAATGGCCAACAGTTCTGGCACTGTCCACAAAAGCGTCGCTGATGGCGAATATCCTGTTGGCTTAAGCTGGGAAGACCCATGCGTGCAATATGTAAAAAATGGAGCACCTGTCAAAGTGATCTATCCTAAGGAAGGAGCTATTTTCACTGAACAAAGCATCCAAATCCTTAAGAATTGCAAACATGAAGCCAATGCAAAGAAATTCGTAGACTATGTGCTCTCTGAGAAAATTCAGGACATCTTTGGGACTCAGCTTACAAACAGGCCGTTACGCAAAAATGTGAAATTGGCTTCTTACATGGAACCATTCTCACAAATGAATATCATGACCAAATATGATCCTCAATGGGTCGGTGACAATAAGATGAACATCATTAAGACATATGGTGAACATTACACGAAATTGCAGAACTAGAGCAATTTTCTCTTTCAAAAAGGCTTTGTCTCTTAGCATTGCAAATGATGACAAAGCCTTTTTCATTTATGAGGTAAACCCAATGAGTGTTTCTATTGAGATTGAAGATGTAATAAAAAAGTATGGTGACCTGACAGTAATAAAAGGGTTATCGTTGAATATAAAACCTGGAGAATTCTTTACTCTCCTAGGACCGTCAGGTTGTGGGAAAACAACTTTGTTGAGAATGGTAATTGGGTTCAATTCCCTAGAGGCGGGAACGATAAAGGTTAATGGAAGGATTGTAAATGACATCCCAGCTAACAAACGAAATATGGGTATGGTTTTTCAAAATTATGCAATCTTCCCCAATTTGAATGTATTCGATAACGTGGCTTTTGGTCTGAAGAACAGGAAAATTCCTAAAGAAGACATTGAAGAAAAAGTGAATGCCATTCTCAAAATTGTGAGAATCGAGCAATTGAGAGACAGGATGCCGGAAAAACTTTCCGGTGGCCAGCAGCAACGAGTAGCTCTTGCACGAGCAATCGTAATCAGTCCAGAAGTACTGCTTATGGATGAACCCTTATGTAATCTTGATGGAAAATTACGGGTTGAGATGCGCAACGCAATCAAGAATATCCAGAACAAGATTGGCATCACTACCATATATGTCACACATGATCAGGAGGAAGCCTTAGCCATCTCTGACCGCATCGCTGTTATGAATGCCGGAGTTATCCAGCAAGTTGGCAAACCAAAATCCCTTTATCAACGTCCTGCAAATATATTTGTAGCGAATTTTATCGGTTTGTCGAATATATTGGAAGCAACAGTACGATGGTCAGGAAACAATACCGATAGTCCCAAACTGGTATTCGACAACGAGGGATACACAGTAGAGATGACAAATCTTGAGGGAACTATCAAAGACGGGCAACGAATAAAGGTATCAGTGCGCCCAGAGGAGTTTGAGGTTCTCCCAAAAGGAGGCAAGGGAATCAAAGCTATCATTGACAGTTCCGTTTTTCTCGGATTGAGTACACACTACTTCATGACTTTGTCAGATGGCAAAGAAGCGGAGATAATCCAATATTCGAATGAGCAGGAGATTATTCCAAACCACACTGAAGTTCGGCTCCTACCGAAACCTTCAATGATTAATGTATTCAACTATGAGACCGAATGCTCAGTGATCAAAGGAGTGTCGCAAGGATGAAACTACATACAGGCAAAGGCATTACTATCTGGGCAAATATAACCCTACTGATTATGGCTATCTTCGTAGTCTTTCTGCTCTATCCTTTGGTTTTGGTTCTGTATAAAAGCTTTGTGGATCCGGATAATGGACATCTGTCGATGGTGAATTTTTTGAAATTTTTTGGACAGAAATACTATTGGGGGACACTGATTAACAGTTTTAAGGTCAGCATTTGTGCTACCTTACTGGCTGCTGCATTAGGGATTCCTCTCGCCTATCTTACTCGAAGCACAAAAATCACAGGAAATGGAATTCTGGAAATAGCAATCATCATCTCCTTTCTGTCGCCTCCGTTCATTGGTGCATATGCCTGGATCCAGTTATTAGGCCGGCAAGGGGTCCTAACCAAATTGTTTGATTTCGTTTTCCATGTGAAATTCAACGGGATCTATGGTTTCAAAGGTATTTTGCTGGTTTTTACTCTTCAAGCCTTTCCCTTGGTTTATATCTATGTGTCAGGTGCACTGAAAAATTTAGACAATTCTTTGAA
>JBAXZS010000327.1:0-2848 GCA_041670175.1 Sphaerochaetaceae bacterium
CCCCTTCTTTATATTTTTTAAAAAGATGCTTGAGAGTAAAGACTTCTTCGAACGCAGCCTTATCCTTATCAAAGATGAATTTGAATATGCTCTGATAAAGCTCAGCATACGTTAGGCCAATCGAATCAAGAGAACCAAGCATTTCAGCATAATAATAATCTTGAATCGTTCCCATTGTGACATCCACTTTAAGAGTAAGCAGAGTCTTTCCCGAAAGAAGATTCCAGTGCTTGATTTCCTTCTCAAACGTAGCCTCCTGTTGTTTTTGGACTGAAATGTCAGAAAGCACACAAATAGCCTTGGAGGGCCGTCCCTCCTTGAAAGAAACTGTCTTAAAAACAACATGATTCCACAAGGAATGTCCAAAAGAAGGAGCCTTCAATTTGATATCCATTGAGACCTCTGGAGTGCCTTCCTCGATTTGCTGCATCATCTTTTTGAAGGGTTCTATGAACTCGTTTTCCATAAGACCAAGATTCAACCAAGACTGAGGAAAATCCTCAAGCATCTTGGGAAGATTCATTTCCTGCTGTAACTTTCTTCCAAAAAAGAATTTCTTCCCTTGGATGTCATATTCGCAAACATTGAGCGAACTTTGTTCTATCGCGGTTTGGAGAGTCTGTTCGCTGGCTGTAAGCTTATGCACCAGAAGCTTTGAGCGCCTTAATAAGTAGAGAAGCACTATCAGGAAAGCAAGCACCAAGGAAAGGATGATCAAAAATGGAATCTTATGAGTCGAAAAAAAAGTATCCTCATTATTGACAAAAAGAGAGTCAGGAGGGAACTGCGATTGCTTGAAGCCAAAACGATCCAAGACCTGCCTGTTATAGCAATTGTAGGTAGGAGCATCTCTTACAGGAATACTCTCTACAGACTTTCCCTCAAGTATATCCACCACCATCTGCGCTGCCAAAGCGGCCATTCGGGAATAAGAGACCACCTTCCCTCCGATATATCCGTCCTCAATATCAGTCTCATTCACTTTGAATACCGGAATTGAAGAGTTTTTCATCAGTATGGACGTCTCCTCATCCAAGCTGTAAACGTTTCCATCCACATCATTACTAAAAATAAGAAACAGCAGAATAGTATCACTGCTACAGGCTGATAATTGTTTCTCTATCTGGGTTTTGGTAAGTAAGGAAGTATTCAAGAGCTCAAAATCCAAGGTGGGAAAACTATTCCTCGCCGCGAGATACTGTTTGGTCGAGCCTTCACCTGAGATGGTACCATCAGAAACGGCAAGGACTCTTTTCGCCTTGGGATAGAGACTATGAGCCACAGTGAGAATTTGCTCAATGGAGAAAGTCTCGGTAACACCTGTTATATTGGTATATTCCTTTGCCGCAGCAAGGGCCTTCTCCTTGCTGTTGATACCCTCGAAGACCAGAGGTATAGTATCGAAATATTCCTTTTTGTTTTTCAGTATGAAATCCAGGGCTGCATCGTCCCCAAGAATAATCGCATCATACGATCCTTTAATATTCACATTCCTCAAATACTGATCCAAAATCCATCCCTCACTCTGTGAGGTGGGAATGTCCTTACTATCCATAAAGAGATAGTCTACTGAGACTAAATGCTCAAAGGTATTCTCAATTCCTTCCAGCTGGAGCTGAACAGCACGCCAACTTGGAGAATAGGAGCTGAGAAATAGCACGCGTCGAGCAAAAACTGGGGTGAGGAATACCAGCAAGATTCCCAATGCACAAAGCATTTTTTTTGCATCTGGTAGCTTATTTTTCATATGTATTATCCAAATCTTCTTTGTCTCAGGCTGGAATAAAGCTCTTCGGAACGAACCAAGAATAATTTCCGAAGTCCTCCCCGAATTATGTATGCAGGTTATTGTAGATGATAACTTTGAAAAACGCAATTCCTCCCCCTTTTTGACTCATCATTGACAGACAGTGCAAGCAAATGCTATAGGTATTTCGAAGGATGTCGAAACAGTGGGATTGTCAGAAACCATCAAGGCCTTAGGAGATAGCACCAGAAGGGAAATCCTTGTGATGCTTAAGGAAGGTACGCTCAATGCAGGAGAGATAGCCTCCCATTTGGCGCTAAGCAATGCAACAGTGTCCTACCATCTTTCCCAACTGAAGAACGCAAATCTCATTATCGAAACCAAGAAAAAAAACTTCATATACTATGAACTGAACACCTCTGTCTTTGAAGAAATAATGCTCTGGTGCTCAAACTTCACCAAGGAAGAACCAAATGAAAAACAAGATCCTCAATAGGACGCTGCTGGTCACCACCATTCTTTGCATCCTGCCCTTTATCTATGGCTCATTCTTCTATTCCCAATTACCCGAGAGCGTAGTCACGCATTTCTCGTTCAATGACCAGGCGGATGGATATTCCTCAAAGGCAATGGCAGTGTATGGAATTCCCTCCATCCTGCTGGTGACCAATATCATTGTGAGTATCACCCTGGATTCGGATCCAAGAAGGAAAAAAGCCCAGAAGCTTACTACACTCGTAAAGTTTATCATTCCTCTTGTAGGCAATTTTTGCTCGTTACTGATACTTTCCTACGCACTGGGAAAATATTTTTCCATTGGAAGAATAACGATGTCGCTCATATCTGTAATCATGCTGATAATGGGAAACTACTTACCAAAATGCAAACAGAATTACACCATAGGTTTCCGCCTTCCCTGGACACTCAATAGTGAGGAGAATTGGAATCACACCCATCGCCTTGCAGGATGGGTCTGGACCATAGGCTCCCTTGTCATGCTCTTTTGTTGCATCTTCCTTGGCAAAGCCTATGTCACAGTATCGGTCATTGGCATCCCTCTTATGACCCTTATCCCAATTCTCTATTCCTACAGATTCTTTC
>JBAXZS010000328.1:0-2840 GCA_041670175.1 Sphaerochaetaceae bacterium
GGCCGCAGGTACCACTGAACTGATTGATCGTGAGGGTATGGTGATTTGCCAGCTGGGGGGAAGAGTCGCCATGAATTCCAAGATACTGAGCTGCCCGGGAGAACAGGTGATGGTCTATTATCCCGAGGGTAAGGTGAAAGTATTTAGGGATATGAACGCCAGCGATTGTCCTGCCGCATTGAAAAGATACAAGAACCCGGTATACCAAAGAAATCAATATGCCCGTAACATTGAGAACAACATCTGCATGCAGGGAGGGATTTGAGATGCGCATACTGATTGTCGAGGATGACTGCATAATCCTCAAAGGTCTTACCAAAGGAATCAATTGGAAGGAGGAAGGCATCTCTTTTGTAGCCACTGCAACCGATGGCGAGATGGCTGTCCAGCAATTGAGGACAAATCCCGTCGATATCGTCCTGACGGATATCAACATGCCCTTCATGAGTGGCCTGGAACTCACCCGTCACATAAAGGAACAATATCCCCAGACACTGGTAATCATCTTCACAGGGTATGAGACCTTTGAGTATGCGAAAGAGGCGGTCAAACTTGGGGTTTTCGACTACTTGATGAAGCCTGTCCATCCCAAGGAACTCCTGGGTTGTGTCCATAAAGCCATGGAGACAATCCAGATGAAGCAGTCAGACCAAAAACGGATGTATAAGAGTCTGGCGTTACTTCGTCAGGATTTCTTTGCAAAACTGTTCGACCACAAACTTGAGGAAGAGGAGATACAGCGGCAATGCCTTGACTTGCAGTTGCCGTATATCACCAAGACCTGCAATGCGGCGATAATCTGTCTTGAGGATTACGAGAATGTGGATAATCCTATCGCTGACTCGGAGAAAACCAGTTACGACTTATTGGAGATGACCACCCAAATCATCGGGACACAAGGATATGTCTGGAGCCATAATGGGAAATACCTCTCTCTCATCGCTGAGGACACCTTGCAAAAACCTTTGATCGAAGACCTGAGGACTGTCCTGCAAAGGACCAATGAGGAACTTGGTGCTTCTTTGGTGATTTCCCTCGGAGAGAGACAGGATTCCCTGAAGACAATCACAATTGCGACAGGACAGGCTCTGCTGATGCAAAACCAATTAGGGATTCTCTTTCATAACCGGATAATTGAATATGAGAATCTTGAGTCGCTCCATTCTTCGGGTGACATTGAGGAAATGGAGGAAAAACTCTATCTTTCCTTGTATGAAGGACGATATGCAGAGTGTGAGAGACTGTTGCATTCTATTGAATCGGATTTTCCCATTGAGAGACGGAATTCTATTGTCATGTGTCTGCTTTTCCATATTGGAAATATTGTGACCAAGCTGGTGGAGCAGCATGCATTGTTGGAGAACTGCATGGATTTCGATTCATTGATCAAGCAAATTGTCTCGATAAAACAAATTCCCCAGCAATTTGAAATATTACGCAATACTGTGGAAAAAATTTGCAAGGAGTTGATGAATTCGGCAAATCTTGATCCGCTCAATCTCAAGATGCTCTCCTTTGTGGATACGAATTTCTCAAACCCATTGTTATCACTCACCATGCTAGGTGATTATCTGGAAATGTCCCCAGCCTATCTTTGCTCCATGTTCAAGCAAAAGAACCAGCTGTCCTTCTCTGAGTATGTGACCAATCTGCGCATGGAGAAAGCCCGTATCCTCTTGTGCACGACTAGTAAAAAGAACTATGAGATCGCTTCGGCTGTGGGGATATCGAATGCCCAGTACTTCTGTGCTAGGTTCAAGAGAATGTACGGGCTGACTCCCAAGGAATACAAAGGCAACGAGTAAGGATTGTCAAATGGAGGTAAAAAAGATAGGGTATCCCTATTCATGAGGAGAGTTAGACATGGAAAGAACAATCCTGTTGCTGGGAAATCCCCTTCTCTATCAAAAAAGTGAAGAATGCAGAAAGGAAGAATTGCCGCAAATCTCCCTGGTCAAGGAGGATTTGCGTGATACCCTGCTTGCCTTCCGTAGAAAGTACGGGGTGGGAAGAGCAATCGCCGCCCCTCAGATCGGGGTGCGTAAGCGGATTATCTACCGTCATCTCGATACCCCGATTCTCTTCCTCAATCCCCAAATTGAATATCCTGAGGCAACGATGAGGGAAGTGATGGATGACTGCATGTCCTTTCCCGGACTCCTGGTGAAGGTACTGCGTCATAAAAGATGTGTGCTCCATTACAGGGATGAGCAATGGAAGGCCTGTGATTTGGAAGTGGAAGACGATATGGCGGAGTTACTGCAACATGAATATGATCATCTTGATGGCATTCTTGCGACAATGCGCGCCATTGATTCGAAGTCATTCTTTATCAAGGCATCCACCTAGACGGCCCTTATTACCTTCCCTCAGCTTAAATTGCAGGTTTAGCATCCTAAAAAAGTTTTTGAATGGTTTATGACTTTGGACATCTCTTTCCCTGATTCCCCGGTTTCAGGTTATTCTTGTCCCTCATCAACTTCATCAGATGAAATCCTGGAAGCGATACAAACATTTTAACAGGTATCGGCAATGTCGAATCAAAAGAAGTCACTAGAGAAAAGACACTGGAGTCCTCCTGAATACATGGATGGGGGAGAGGATTGTAAATCCCAGAAAATGAGAATCAATCGCAATGGAAAACTTTTTCTCATCCATTTCTGAGAGGATGGACCAGTCTTCAACGAGATAACTTTTGAGCATAATGAATTAAAAACATTCCTTTCTCACTTTCAAAAGAATCTGAAAGAACCCTATGGAAAGTGATTTGCAGATACAGAAGGAATCCTAGAACCAGAATGTAAGCATTTCATCACTTGTGAAGGAAAAAAGACCGAATA
>JBAXZS010000329.1:0-2823 GCA_041670175.1 Sphaerochaetaceae bacterium
GCGGATAAAGGGACTGAGGACCGTCGCTCAAGGCAACCTCAGGATGATTGTGCACTTCGACAATCAAACCCGAGGCGCCACTGGCGATGATGGCAAGGCTCATAGGATTGACAAGGTCTCTCAGACCTGTGGCGTGGGAAGGATCTCCAATCACAGGAAGATGGGTAAGTTTCTGTACCACAGGAATTGCGCTGCAATCCAGGGTATTTCGAGTCGCCCTCTCAAAAGTCCTGATTCCTCGCTCACACAGCACCACCTGGTCGGTTCCACTGCTCATCAAGTATTCGGCGGCCATAAGCCACTCTTCAATGGTTGCGGAAATACCGCGCTTGAGCAAGACCGGCATGCCTGTCTTACCTACGACCTTAAGCAGTTCAAAATTCTGCATGTTCCGCGCCCCAATCTGGAACATGTCAATATAATCCTTCATCATATCGACATCGGAAGGATTGACAATTTCGGTGGTCACGGGCATGTCGTATTTCTCACCAGCTTCCTTGAGGTATTTCAGCCCAATCTCCCCGAGACCTTGAAAAGCATAGGGACTTGTCCTTGGCTTGAACGCTCCCCCACGAAGAATCACGGCACCTGCTTCACGAACAGCAGCCGCAATGGTAGTTATCTGTTCCAGGCTTTCCACCGCACAAGGACCTGCCATCACTGCAATACGAGTACCTCCAATCTTAACCCTCCCCACTGATACGATGGTATCTTCTTTCTTCAGTTCACGGCTTGCTAACTTGTAAGGTTTGGAAATGGGAACTACCTTGGCAACCCCGGGGAGCAATTCCACCTCACGGATATCAACAGTACATTTCCCGACCGCACCAAAAATTGTTTCTTCAGTACCAACAATCTCATGAATCTGAAGTCCTCTCTCTGAGAGAAAAGACCGAATAGCATGCTTTTGCTCATTAGTGATGTTTTGTTTAAGAACGATAATCATATCAGCAAGCTAGTTTTTTAGACAAAAAAAATCAAGCGTTTACCATTGTTCCTCTTCATGATACAACTGCTTTATGACCGACTTGGAATGGGACCAGTTATTTGAACGGATGAAAAAAGAACTCGTGCTCAGAGGGAAAACACTTCCTTCGGTGTCATCAATCGCAAAAGAAAAGAATGATCCCTTCACTGTACTCATCAGCACCCTCATCTCACTTAGGACAAAAGACAGCGTGACCATCAAAAGCTCACGACAATTATTCACCCTTGCGGATACTCCCGAAAAAATGGTTCGGCTCAATCAAAAACAAATAGAGCAAGCCATCTATCCTGCGGGTTTCTTTCAAAGAAAGTCCAAGAATATCCTCGAAATAGCCCACATCATACTTGAACGATATCAAGGCAAGGTGCCTTGTAGCCAGGCTTCGCTTATGGAACTTCCTGGAGTAGGCATCAAGACAGCCAATTTGACTTTGAGCCTTGGCTTTGGCATCCAAGCCATCTGCGTCGATTGCCATGTGCACCAAATCGCCAATCGTCTCGGATGGGTCCACACCAAAACACCTGAGGAGACAGAAAAGGAATTGCAGAAAATAATGCCCAAAAAACATTGGATACCTCTTAATGAACTTCTGGTAGCATATGGGCAGGAAATCTGCACGCCAATCAGTCCTTGGTGTTCCCTTTGTCCTGAGAGTGGACATTGTCCAAAGATAGGAGTAGCCAAACAGCGCTAGATGATTTTTTTGAGAAGCGCCAAAGTGAAGGCACATATGGTCTTGGCGTCACGGATGGTATTGCCAGCTATCATCTTGAGCAACTCATCTTTCTCCACCCATCTGATGGTAATGAATTCGTCATCGTCCAATTGCTGGGAAGTCCTGTTCAAGCCTGTAGCTACAAAAAGATGCAGGACTTCGGTCACCACCCCCGGGGAAGGATATACTTCTCCCAGATAGGTCATTGCCTTTGCAACATATCCCGTCTCTTCCCTCAACTCCCGGACAGCTCCTTTTTCAGGAGTCTCATTGGGTATCTTGTCCAGCTTTCCTGCTGGGAACTCCAGCAATTCCGCCTTGACGGCATATCGGTATTGGCTTACTAAAACAATCCTTTTTTGCTCATCCAATGCAAGGATAACCACTCCTCCAGGATGATGAAGTTGTTCTATCTCGCAATTCCTACCTGAAGGCAAGCTGATGGTATCAAGGGAAAAACTATAAGATTTCCCTTGATAAAGTTGCTTTGAGCTGATCTTATCAAACATTGAGAACACAATACATAAAGAGAAACTGAATTACAACCATCCCCCTTGTTTTTGGAAGGACTCTCATGATTGGGATTTTGCAGTATGGCTATTTCTTGATGTTGATTGCCTTACCATACACTGAAATCGTGGCAACAAGGACTAATAAATGTACCAGGAATTGTTCCATCCAGACCATGAAGGAAAGAAAATCCTTGATATACCCGAACTTATCAGAGAAGTCGGTAAGCACAATGCTCAAGGTCCAGGCAATCATCAGGACAATCATGGCAATTCTGGAAAGGGAGCCCGGGACGGCCGTGATGAACAAGGAGAGAAGGATTATCAAGCCACTAAGAAAAACCACAAGAGCAACGATGATGGCGAAAGCATCTCCTGCCTTTCCAAACAAATCTCTCACAAAACTATAAAGAGGCCCCAGGGCTCCATCACTTCGTCCTTTGGCAAAACCTTCGACACCCATCGCAAGATACATCAGACTGACAATGATTTTCAAAAGACTCTCGGAAATTTTAAACGGGTTCTTTGTTGCCATGGTAATTTCTCCTAAAAACTTGCTCGGACAATTTTCCCCACAGATTCAGCTTTGCCCAACGTGTAATAATGCACCC
>JBAXZS010000330.1:0-2822 GCA_041670175.1 Sphaerochaetaceae bacterium
ACAAAGTATCAAGGAAGAGCTTACACGTCAGATAAGACAGACAAGGGCTGGACCGGATGCTCTTTTGAAAAGGCTGACCAGGATTCAAAACTGGCAGCCGCCGCCTTGCTGAAGATGGGACTGAAACCCCAGGGCACAGTGGGTATTTTGGGCGAAGGCCGCTCGCAATGGGTGAACCTTGAATTGGCGATAATCAAAGGAAGAGGGATCTCCGTCCCCTTGTCCATCAAGCTTACTCCTTTTGAGATAGCGTTCCGTGTCAATCATAGCGAAGCTGTCATGCTTGGTGCCACTCACAACACATTGAAGAACACAGCCAAGGCCTTTGAGCTGTTTGACCATCATGTGACCTTGATCTATTTGGATGATGAGGATGATTTCCTGAAGGAACAGGTGAGTGCCAGAGCATGGAAGAGCGGAGAGGACTATGTGACCTGGAATGAGCTTTTAAGCCAGGGAGCAAAGATTCTTGAAGCGGAGCCCTCTTTGGTCGATGACTCGGAGAAACTTATCGATGAGAATGACACCATCAACATCTGCTACACCAGCGGAACCACGGGCAATCCCAAGGGGATCATGCTTACCCACCTGAACTACTGGACCAACAGCCATGATGCGATCAAGCTTTTCGACCTTCCCGATGCTACCTTTGAGACCTTGGTGGTTTTGCCTGTGGATCATAGTTTCGCCCATGCGGTAGGCATCTACTGCTCCCTGCTTGCAGGTATCACGTTACACTTTGCGGACGCACGTGGTTCCAATCTTGCCATCTTGAGAAACTTCCCAAAGAACCTGACAGAAGTCAATCCTGTGTATCTGATGACTGTTCCTTCCATCACAGGTAATTTCATGAACAAGATGAAAATGAGTATTGGGGAGAAGGGACATTTCATCGAGGGTATCTTCAATCGTGGGTTGGAGGCTGGAATCCTTCGTAACGGTGACGGTTTCCATAAGGCCAGGGGATTTGTCAGGTTCAAGACCTGGTTTCCTTATACCTTGGCCAATGTGCTGGTCTTCTCCAAGCTCCGTGCTATTTTTGGCAACAGGATGCAGTATTGTGTTGGAGGAGGTGCCTTGCTTGAGGCGAAGCAACAACGTTTCTTTGCTGCCATCGGCGTACCTGTGTATCAGGGGTATGGCCTGACTGAGGCCACTCCAATTATCAGCAGCAATACTCCTGCCCGTCACAAGTTCGGGACCAGCGGGATCATCGCCTCCTCGGAGAAATGCCGTATCATGCTTGACAACGACCATGAGGCAAAGGTTGGGCAGAAAGGTGAGATTGTGATCCAAGGGGACAATGTCATGAAAGGTTATTTCAAGAACCCTGAGGCCTCCAAGGAAGCATTGCATGATGGATGCCTTTGGACAGGGGATCTTGGTTACTATGATGAGGATGGGTTCCTTGTGGTGACGGGAAGAATGAAAGCCCTGCTCATTTCCAAGGATGGTGAGAAGTACAGTCCCGAGGAAGTGGAGGAGGTGATGGTCAACAATCTGGAGATTCTCAACCAGTTGATGGTCTATAACGACCATAAGGCTTTTACCACCGCCCTGGTGACCTTGCAACTTGAGTATGCCAAGAAGATCATTGCCGAGGCGCAGGCGAAAACCCCGGAGGAAGCCCTCCAGGCTATCCTCAAGAACCTGCGTTCCTATGAGAGCAAGGCGGCCGCCATCCCTGAGTTCTGGAGACCGGCCCGTTTCGCCCTTATCGCCAAGCCGTTCAGTGAAGCGGATGGTCTGGTCAATTCCACCATGAAGCTGGTGAGATACAAGGCCGTGGATTTCTACAAGGACCGTATCACCAAGCTCTATGGGACCGAGGAAGAGAACAATCAAGAGAATCTCTCTGCGATCAAACAGATGTTTTTCGAACAATAAAGAATGGTTCTGTTCTTTTGAAGGGGAGAGTGGTCTTGCTGCCATTCTCTCTTTTTTTCAATGAATTGCTGAGTGCGGGGCCTCCCTATTCAAAAGAAAGAGGCGGCATCTTAGGAAATTTCTCGTGGAAGTGAAGTGAAAAAACCCGACAAGAGGAACCTCTTGTCATAATATGCTTCTCTCCAAGGACTGTTTTTTCATGGGAAGAGGTGCTTGGTTTGGATGTGCTGCAATGAATGATAAACTTTCTGTAGGGTTGGACATGAAGAAAAGCACAGTGTTGACAGGCTTGGTCCTTTTGATGCTTGTTCCGCTGTCCGGGATGAGTCCTATTTGTTGTGCGCGCAAAGCTATCAAGTCACCAGTGCCCGTCTTTCCGTCCTTGGGGGAAGCTATAGTGAGAGTTTCTTGGTGAATCCTGCCAACCTGGGACAAGGTGCGTTCAAACTGTCCCTTCCTTTTGTCGGAGTTCCATCCTAAAGCCCTGCTTGAAGGCTCGTTTCCCTCGGATTTGCGCAATTTCATGGAACAGGGAAGCCCGGAGGTGGAGACTGACATGCTGAAAGCCTTGGAGGAAGGACAGAACGAGATAGCACGCATCGATGCCTCATATTGGGAGCTTGAGACCGGGGACAATGCCATGGATGCTTTGTGCATCTCTGTCTGCTAACCAACTGACCAAGCTAAACGGCAAGGGCCGGAAAATCGTACCCTTGTCGTATTCTTTGGCTTAATCCAACTTCAAGTCAGTGTTATTTTGATAACAATATGTATTGGATTTGAGTGTCTTGAGATAAAACTTCTGTACTTTTGTTCCAGAGCGGTGGTATAGTAGGCAAAGAAATCATACTCGAGGTAAATGTGGAAAGTTTTGGCATTTGGGGGCTTATCCCCCCAGTACTCACAATCACTTTGGCTTTTATCACCAAAGATGT
>JBAXZS010000331.1:0-2805 GCA_041670175.1 Sphaerochaetaceae bacterium
ATATCCTTTGCCTAGGACCAGGCTTTCCAGCACTCCTGTGCTGAAATTTGCCTGCATCTGTCTTAAAGCGAATGTACCGCTAAGGGCGGTCAGCCGGATTTGTCCGTCTGAAAGAAGATATATCTCTCTTCCATCAGGAGGAAGGGAGGAAAGTAATTCTTTATCTGCTATGTCTTTTTTTATCATGGAAATACTTTAGACATTGGGAAGTACTTTTGCAAGGGACATCTCTTCTTTTTCCGGGTCCAGGGACAAAACAATTCACGAGGGAAGAACAAAGGGAGGGTTGCCAGAGAGACAGGCAACCCTTGCCATGCTAGAGAACGACTTCCTGTTTCGCCATCTCTTGAAAATCCTTTCCTTCCAGCACCTCATCCTTGAGAAGTCGCTCGGCGATACTGCCAAGGGCCTTTTTATTTTTCATCAGGTGCTCTTTGACGATTGCGTACCGCTCATTGATGATCCGGGCTGTCTCGTTATCGATGTACTGCTGGGTGCTCTCGGAATATTCCCTGCTTCCTCCGATACCTTGAATACCGCTGTCGGTGGTGGGAAGCGTGATATTCTTGAACTTCTCACTCATACCAAACTCCTTGATCATGCGGCGGACCAGATCGGAGGCCCGGGAAATATCGTTGCTTGCACCTGTGGAGATCTCATTGAAGGTGACATCCTCGGCGGCGCGCCCTCCCAGCATGGTATCCACACTTCCAAGAAGCTCCCTCTCACTGAGCAGGAACCGGTCTTCGGTAGGATACTGCAGGGTATAGCCCAAGGCTCCTAGGCCACGGGGGACAATGGAGATCTTGCTCACGGGTTCGGCCCCTTTGGTCATGAAAGCGGTCAGGGCATGCCCGGTCTCATGATAAGCGACTCTTTTTCTCTCTTCCCCGTTCATTATCCTGCTCTTGCGTTGCAGTCCTGCGACTGATTTCTCAATCGCTTCCTCGAAATCGACTTGGATGACATTATTCCTTTTTTCCCTGACTGCCATCAATGCTGCTTCATTGGCGATGTTAGCCAAGTCCGCGCCTGCAAGACCTGCTGCCCCCTGGGCGATCTTGTGGAGATCGACATCCGGGCCAAGCTTGATATTTCTGGTGTGTATTTTCAATATTTCAAAACGTCCCTGAAGGTCGGGTTTGTCCACCAATACTTGACGGTCGAAACGACCGGGTCGGAGAAGGGCCGGGTCCAGGACCTCGGGGCGGTTCGTCGCAGCCAGGATGATGACTCCTGTCCTTGAATCGAAGCCATCCATCTCGACCAACAATTGGTTGAGTGTCTGCTCTCTCTCATCGTTGCCTCCAATGCCAGCTGCGGTTCGTTGACGGCCGATGGCATCTATCTCATCGATGAATATGATGCAAGGGCTGTTTTCCCTGGCCTGCTTGAACAGGTCACGTACTCTGGCGGCACCCACGCCAACAAACATTTCCACAAAATCAGCGCCACTCATCTTGAAGAAAGGGACTCCAGCCTCTCCTGCAACCGCTCTTGCGAGCAAGGTCTTGCCTGTTCCTGGAGGACCTACAAGAAGCACGCCCTTGGGAATTTTTGCTCCCATCGTCGTGTATTTCTCGGAGTTTTTGAGGAAATCAACCACTTCCACAAGTTCTTGTTTGCTCTCATCTTCTCCTGCGACATCACCGAAACGGATACCTGTATCTCCTTCGGCGACAATCTTTGCCTTATTCTGGTTGAAGGAGAGCACTCCTTGTCCTCCCTGCCCCATCTTTGAAAAGATTATCTTCCAAATGACCAGAAGGAAGACAAGAGGAAGGATATAGGAGAGAAGCGTGGAGAGTATGCTTGGTTTCTCCGGGGCTGTGGCAAAATATTCCACTCCTTTGCTATCCAGTAACGGAATGAAGGAAGTGTCGTTGACGATATAGGTGCTGTAGATGTGCATGTTGGATATCAGGGTCTGCCCCTCATCGCTCAGACTGTTTTTCGCCTGTTCCTTGGTGAAGCTATATCCCGTGTATTGCTCGCTTCCTATCCCTACACGTTTAATCTCTCCTTGCTCAATCAGGCTCTTGAACTGGTTGTAATCCACTGCGGAGATTGTTTTCTTGGAAGTATTCCCGATTACAAAACTGTTTACAAGAAAGACGACCATGAGAAGGATTAAGAAATACCAAAAGGAAAAGGTGTATTTCTTCTTTCTGTTTGGGTCGCTTCCCCCAAGATGTATCCCTGGTTCCTCTTGTTTCTTATGATTCTGGTGGTCTTTTTCAAATTCAGAGATATTTGGGTTTTGTTTGTTTTCCATATTTTACCTTTGTTTCAATATACTATTCCAAAGTTGAGTGGACAATACAAATCTTTTTGGAGTTGTAGTATAGTCACAAGCATGAGAACGCAGCAGGTTTATTTGGTGACAGCCGGGGTCGATCGTATGGGAAAGGCCATAGTCGAAGCCTTGGTGGGTGAGGGTAACCTTGTGGTGGCCCACTATCATACACAGGAGCAGGAGGCTCTTGCTCTAAAACAGGCCTGTTCTTCCCAAGTGAAGTGTGTATACGCTGACTTGAGCGAGGTCACGGGTGTCGACCATTTCTTTGATGCCGTCCTTGCCTGCTTTGGCAGGCTTGATGGTATCATCAACAATGCATCCTGGTATCTTGGGGCAAGTATCGAGGAAACCCTTCCTGAGCAGTTCTCCACGGTGATGGATGTCCATTGCGCATATCCTTTTTTTCTTGCCAAGAGGTTTTTTTGCTATCTTAAGGAGAACCAAAGAGAAGGGAGCATCGTAAATATCACCGATACCAAGGCTGAACAGGGGTATGGCAAGCGAAG
>JBAXZS010000332.1:0-2801 GCA_041670175.1 Sphaerochaetaceae bacterium
CTCATCACTTACATGATAAGTGGAATTCTAGGTGCTATTGGAGGTATTCTGATTTCTTCCCATTACAATTCAGCTAAAACTGATTATGGGAAGTCCTATACTCTTCTCACTCTTCTTATTGTGGTGTTGGGAGGTACTGATCCGAATGGAGGAAAAGGGAACGTACTGGGTGTGACATTGGCAGTGATTGTTCTCCAACTGATATCAAGTGCATTTAATATCTTAAGGATCAACTCTTTTGTGAAAACGTTTGTCTGGGGATTGATTCTTATTTGTACCATGGTAATTACTCGGATTATTGATAATCGTAATGTTAGGGAATAGAAAGGAGAAATAGTGATGAGAAAAATTATAGCGCAGTCTTTATCAGTCAAGACATTTAATGAATTCGGGAGCTTTTATAATCTTATGGCCCCTGAGGGACATCATCTAGAAGATTTTTATCATGATCATATTCTTGATCCCGTTGCGGGAAATAAAGTGATGGCCTTCTCGTCTTTGATTTCCCATAAGTGCGAACATAAAATTATTACCGCAGTGGAATATCACAATACTACGGGGGAAATCATTCTTCCCTTGGATGGTGCTGTCATTGTACATGTTGCGCCTCCTTCAAACAAACCAGTACCCGAGATGACAGAGGCTTTTCTTGTTCCAGCTGGAACTATGGTGAGGCTTAACACTGGTGTGTGGCATATGACCCCTTTTGCTGTCGAGAAAGAAGAAACTCATATCATGATCGGGCTGCCTGAAAGAACCTATTTTGTTGATTGTGCTGTGATTAACTATGAGGAAAAAGATCAGATTGAAGTAATATTATAGGAGAGATAGAAATGAAGAAGATTATCAATAAACCAGAGAATTATGTTAATGAAATGCTTGAAGGTCTTTATGTCGCGCATCCTGATTTGATTACTTATACCAATGATGATGTCCGTTGCTTGATAACTGCAAACAAAAAGGAAGGTAAGGTTGGTATCGCCACGGGAGGAGGTTCTGGGCATCTTCCTTTGTTTTTGGGGTATGTAGGAAAAGGAATGCTTGACGGTTGTTCCGTAGGGGATGTTTTTCAATCTCCGAGTGCTGAACAAATGCATGCTGTCACCAAAGCAATTGACAGCGGTGCAGGTGTCCTTTACATCTATGGCAACTATAATGGTGATATCTTTAATTTTGACATGGCCGCTGAAATGGCTGATTTTGAGAATAATATCCGGGTGGAATCTGTTGTGGCTGGGGATGATGTTGCTTCCGCAGGTCCTTCAAAACCAGGAGAAAAGAATACTCGTAGGGGTGTGGCGGGCATTGTGTTTGTCTATAAATGTGCAGGGGCTGCTGCTGATGCCATGTTGGATTTGGATGAAGTGAAACGTGTTGCGTTGAAAGCATCTGCTAATGTGCGTACTATGGGAATGGCCCTTACCCCTTGTATTGTTCCTCGGGTGGGGAAGCCTGGGTTCCAAATTGCTGAAGATGAAATGGAAATTGGCATGGGTATTCATGGAGAAACAGGTATTCGAACTGGGAAAATTGAACCAGCGGATCAAATTACTACGGAAATGCTCAACCAAATTCTTGCAGATATACCTTATGCTACTGATGATGAAGTTGCTGTAATGGTTAATGGTTTGGGTGCTACTCCTTTGGATGAGCAATATATTGTAGTAAGAAAGATTGATGAGATTCTCAAACAAAGAAAAATCGCAGTGCATAGATATTATGTTGGAGAATATGCGACTTCAATTGAAATGGCTGGTTTTTCTATCTCTTTGCTAAGGCTAGATGCTGAACTCAAAAAGTATCTTGATGCTCCGGCAGAGACTCCATTCTTTGTGCAATTATAGGAGAAAGGAAATGGATGTAACGTTCATAAAAGCCTTTTTGCGACAGATTTCAGAAATCATGAGTAAGAAACGAGACTGGCTGATTGAACTGGATAGTGTCGTGGGTGATGGTGATTTAGGACTGACTATGTCCGATGGCTTTATTGCAGCATATCAGGCTGTTGCAGATAGTTCCGAGATAGATATTGGAAGAACTCTTTATATTGCTGGTAAAGCCATGTCGATTGCCGTTCCTTCCACCATGGGTACCCTGATGGCTTCTGGCTTGATGCAAGCTGGCAAGGTCCTTAAGGGGAAGACAAAGCTAGAAATTTCTGATGTGGTCGCACTTTTTCAAGGATATTATGATGGTGTAGTCCACCTGGGCAAGGCAAATATTGGAGACAAGACTTTTTTAGACGGTTTTTATCCTGGTTTGATAACCTTGCAGAAAGCTGTGGAGAAGGGTGATACTTTTTCTTCTGCCGCCCAAAAGGCAAGCAAGGCTGCTCATGAAGGATATCTTGCCACAGTGGGAATGCTTGCGATTCATGGACGTGCTGCAACTCGGGGAGAAGCCTCAAGAAAATTGCTGGATCCTGGAGCCGCAGTAGCAGATTTGATTTTTCAAGCTTTTGCCAAGATTGTATAAGAGAAAGGTCAAGAGGATTGTCTCTTCGGCCAATGGCTCTTGCCAGATAAGAGGGAAGAGTGGAGGGATTTCTTCTTCTCTACTTATCCTCTGGCATGATTGATCCCGGATGGATGGTCATTGCATTTCTTGTTGCAATGGACACAGCTTCTCTCAGCGCTTCCTCAAAGGTTTTCCCTTGCAGGAGATAATGCACAAAAGCGGCTCCAAGGGCATCACCACAGCCTATGGTATTCACAGCCTTGACCTTCTGGATGCCGCAGCTCTTGAAAGACATATCGAAATACCAGAGCGGATCCTTTCCCCTGGACAGGATTGTTGAAGTC
>JBAXZS010000333.1:0-2796 GCA_041670175.1 Sphaerochaetaceae bacterium
CAAATAATAAAACTTAAAATAAATAAAAAATGAAAATATTTTCTTGACAAATCAAATATTGCTATTTACACTAGGAGGCATATGTACGGTTACCAAGAGAAAAAGGAGTATATAAATGAGAAAGAAATTGATTTCTATGGCTTTGCTACTCTGTCTTGCTGGACTTCTGTTTGCCCAAGGGTCGACAGAGAAGGGGGCAACGACGGTATGGCCAACAAAATCCATTAATCTGATTGTCCCATGGAATCCAGGAGACGGTACGGACCTGGCGGCCCGGGCCTATGCACAAGCGTTGCAAAACGTGACAAAGCAACCTGTCGTGGTCATCAACAAACCAGGAGCCTCAGGATCAGTAGGAACCCTGTACGCTTCCCAACTACCGGCAGATGGATACAATATCTTGTTCTCCGCCGAAACACCGGGAACTTTCCAGGTCATGGGTATAAGCACTATTGGTTTCGACAGTTTCGAAGGTATCATGATGATGGCCGAGGATACCAAGGTCATCATCGTCAAAGGGGACTCGAAATACCAGACCATCCAGGAATTGATTGATGCCATCAAGGCAAATCCTGGAAAGGTGAAGATGGCATATTCAGGACCGGGCGCTTCTGGCCATATCCAGGGATTGCTTTTCAAGGCCATGGGGCTTGAGACTTCAATGACCCCGTTCGGGGGTGGAGCTGCAGGAATGACCGCTGTCATGGGGGGCCAGGTTGATTTCACCTTTGCGAACACCGCGACAACCCTGGGATACATCAAATCGGGAGACATCAAGCCCTTGGCAGTCTTCTCCGACAAAGAGAACAAGGCTCTTCCTGGTGTGCCTGCATTCACTGATGCAATGCCGGAATCAAAGAAGTACCTTCCTCTCGGATTCCCCTACTCCGTCCTGGTGCCAAAAGGGATGGACAAGGCAATCATCAATCAAATCATTGCCGCCACGGAAAAAGCGACAGAGGATCCCGCATGGCTGGAATATCTTTCCACAAGAGCGTCCTACAACACCCTGTACCAATACAAGGGTGAGGAAGTGAACACCTACTGGAAGAAATGGCAAAGCCTTGTCGATTATCTGCTCTATGATGCGGGAGTCACAAAATTCAGTCCTGAAAAATTCGGTATTGAAAGATAGCGGCATCACCTGTCCTGAGGGGCAACGAGGGGATACCAATCCATCGTTGCCCTGTTGTTATCCTGAGGAGTCATATGAAAAAGAATCAGTCCATCATTGAGAGCTACCTCCTTATCGCATTTGGTCTAGCGGTAATCGTCGGCTCTCTCAGACTTGATAGTTTTGGGGAGTTGGTTCTCTCCCCGGGATTATTCCCCTTGCTACTTGGAACCCTTATTGTTCTGATCGCCTCCCTCATGCTGTCCAGAAATATCAAGCTGAAGGCTCAGGAAGCGACCTCTGATGAAGAGAGTCATGAGGCAGCAAGACATCGATGGAGGGAAGTCGTTCTTTTTGTCGTTGTCTCGCTTGTATATGTCCTCATCATGAAATATTTTCATTTCCTCATCGCCACAATCCTCTATATTTTCACGACCATGTGGTTATTGAACGAGAGGCGATGGTGGTCGCTCATCACCTTCCCTATCGCGGTGAGTCTAATAATTTACCTTTGTTTTGACAAAGGTCTCAATGTCTATCTGCCATAAGAGATAAGGAGAAAAAACAAATGCAAAATTTCATAGGAGTTCTCAATTGGCAGTTTGTATTGTATGTCGGAATGGGAGCTGTTCTTGGTTTGCTGGTCGGTGCTCTTCCTGGATTGTCAGCCATCACCGGTGTCGCCCTGGTGGTCTCCATTTCCTATACCTGGGGTACCAACCAGGCCTTGGCAATGATCATGGGGGTGTATGTCCTTGCCTGTTTCTCCGGATCGATCACGGCAATATTGATGAATATCCCCGGTGCGCCTGCGGCTGTCGCGACAGCGCTTGACGGCTATCCTCTCGCAAAGAAAGGAGAAGCGAAGAAAGCGATACTCACCTCGGTCATCTACTCCACCATAGGAAGTGTCTTCGGTATCCTTGCACTGGTGTTCGTGGCAAGACCCATGTCCCAGATCGCCTTGCATTTCTCCCCGATGGATTATTTCCTGTTGTCCGTCTTTGGCCTGGCCACGGTGGGATCCATTGCCTCGAAGGATTATCTCAAGGGGCTTCTCTGCTCCGTCATCGGGGTCTTGTTCAGTTGCGTGGGTATCGACCCCATCATGGGCATACCAAGATTCACCTTTGGCATTCAGCAGCTAATAGTCGGGATTCCGACCATCCCTGCTCTTATCGGACTTTTCGGACTTTCGGAAATCCTCGAGCAACTCACCCTTGACACCACCAAGGCGAAAGTGCTCAGAATCGAGAAACAAAAAGTCAATCTTCAGGAGATCCTGGGGAAATGGAGAATCGGCCTGAAAGGCTCAATCATCGGCACCCTTATCGGAATCCTGCCTGGCGCGGGTGCTCCTGTGGCCTCCCTGCTTTCCTATGGAAACGCCAAGAAATCCACAAAGAACCCTTCAGTACCCTTTGGTGAAGGTGCAATAGAAGGAATTGTCGCCAGTGAGTCGGCGAACAATGCCGTCATAGGAGGGGCTTTGATTCCTATGCTGGCCTTGGGTATCCCAGGGGATTCAGTGACCACGATCATACTTTCCGTCTTCTACATACACGGGCTCATCCCCGGACCCCTGTTATTCACGGAGACCCCGCAACTTTTCTCAATTATCATTGCGGGAGGCTTGATTGGGTGTGTGTTTCTCCTGCTTTTGGGATATACGACAGCGCCTC
>JBAXZS010000334.1:0-2788 GCA_041670175.1 Sphaerochaetaceae bacterium
AAAGACTTCCAAATGCTCCCGGCTCAAACTCTTTTGAAGGACTTTCAAAACAGAGGTATTATCATCAACCAGCAATACCTTTATCACCTCTTTCCTGGAAAGCAATGACGAACCAGTCAGGTTCTCGTTTATCTTCTTGGATGAAAGAGGCTCCGCTAAAGGAAGCGTGATGGTAAAGCAAGTGCCTTTTCCCTGCTCTGAAACCACCGTGATGATTCCTTTATGGGAAGTGATGATATTCTGGGCAATGGAAAGCCCAAGACCAGAACCCCCGGTGGTCGCTTTGGTGGTAAAAAACGGATCAAAGATTTTCGAACAGGTCTGATCATCCATTCCGCAACCGTTATCAGTAACGGAAATCTGTCCAAAGAGAGCAAGTTGCAAGTCCAGATTCCCGCGGCTTTCTTTAGGAATCATAACTTCAATTTCCTCCCTGCTGACTTTTTTATAACTTAGTTGTATGACTCCATTTTCCTTTCCTATCGCGGCCTCGGCATTGACCACCATATTCAGAAGCACTTGGTACAATTGGGTTGCATTGCAAAAAAATCCGCTTTGCTTGTCAAGAATCTGAACTTCAAATTTAATATTCGCAGCAAGGATTCCACCGATCATTTTCCCTGTCTGGGTAAGTAAAGTGAATGCATTGGTGTATTTGTATACCGTTTCCGTATTGCGTTTCCCTAGTGAAAGAATCTGTTGGATTATATCCTGGGCTTTCTCAGATGCCATGAAAATCTCATGTGCATCATCATAGTACCTATCATTCTTGTCCATCTGCTCCATCATAAGAGCTGAATATCCCATGATAGGAGTAAGAAGATTATTGAATTCATGTGCTATCCCGCTTGTCATGGTCCCAATAAGCTGAAGCCGTTGCTGGTGAAAAATTATCTGCTCGTTTTCATGAAGGGTTAGCAAGGTCTGGTTCAATTGCCTGAGATAATTATTTCTCCTTTCCACTTTATTCTTTTCCTGAAAAGAAGAGATGAGCATCACCACAACACTGAATAACGTAAGGCAAACAAGCAAGGTGAGTATAATCACCTTGGTCATTCCACCGGTAACTTGTTCAGTGATCTCCTTATAATCCAACACGGCACTGACAATCAGGAACCCGTCATCAATCTGCACAGGGCAATAGGCTGCTATCTTGGTAATCCTCTTGGGCTTATCCTCGTTCCACCAATAGGACTGATAGACATCAATTCCTTCCCTTCCTTCTTTCTGATGATTGACCATGTTCTCAAGACTATCCAATTCCAGTTTGACATTGGGATACAGGGATTGCCTCCCGGTGACAGCATTCACGCCGATTTGCTCCCTCAAGTGATACATGAGAATCACTCCCTCACTGTTTTTCACCAAGGCATAGCCCTTCTCTCCCAATTTGATAGGCGCAATCAACCGATCATACATCAAATGAAGGTCCAGCATTGCGGTTATGGAGATTCCCTGCTGATTTCTTACGGTAATGGAAAGAAAACAGTCATGGCTGTCAGTTCCACTCAACCAGAGCTCAATCTCAGCAAATTCGTTCCTGCTGACAGTGCTCAGATATGTGTAGTCCTTTCGTTTCAAGCTCCAAAGAGGATTCTTAAAGGAATCTGTAAAGATAATCATGTTATCAATAATCTGGGAATTGTAGACACTGTAAGAAAGGGCCAAACGGTTCAAAGGCCAATCAATCCCTTCATCAGTATATGAAGAAAGTGCTTGTTGCAAGTCTCCAGAATCCACAAAGAAATGAAGCCCCTGTTTCGTCTGGTTGATTTCTGATTCCATTGCCTCCGCTATGTTTTTAGCAATATTCATGAGGTTTGTTTTGTTGTTGTCGGTGACAAGAGTTGAATACTGCTGGAAAATAGTTACCAACAAAATCAGGATTCCGACGATGACAACCAATGCTATCACCAGCAAAGGCAACCAGGTTGTGGCTTTTTTCTTGATGGTTTCATCTTGGGACACCGCATTCTCCTCTATTTTGTTGTTACAATGGAGCAGTATATCACGTATACTTGTAAAGGAAAAAATGATAAGAGGCAAAATACGATGCCAGACAAAGTGTTGATTGTTGATGATGATACTTCAATACGCAAGTTATTGTCGAAGGTGATAACTTGCAACGAACTGGTTCCTGTTACTGTTAGCAGCGGGGAAGAAGCCATTAAGCTTGTAAAGGACTCAAAGTTTCAACTCATTTTGCTCGATATCATGCTCCCTGGTATCGATGGTTTCCAAGTGCTGAAACAAATCAGGTATCTTGGAATAAAAACTCCTGTCATCATCATCAGCGGAAAAACTGATGACTATGATGCCCTTTACGGGTTGGATCTTGGTGCGGACAATTATATTTACAAGCCCTTCAACCCCATTGTCCTTGGAGCCAAGGTAAAGGCCCTGATTCGCAGGGACAAGCAGGCACAGGACACACAGAAGACTGTCACTTCCCTGGGTCCTTTTACCCTGGATAACAAATCCATGCGGTTTTACAAACGGGAGGAGGAGATATTTCTCTCTGCAAAAGAACTTATCATCATGAAACTTTTTTTGGAACATCCGGGGCAGGTATTCTCCAAGGAGGCCTTGTATGAACAAGTATGGGGGGATACTGTTGTCGATGAGAATGCCATCATGGTCTACATAAACCGCTTGAGAAATAAGATTGAGGAAAATGCAAAAAAACCCAAGTATATCCAGACAATCTGGGGAAAAGGCTATACCTTCTCCATTTCCATCTGAGCGACAATTGCTTGCCCCTGGGAAGACAGTATGAACTCATAGGTCG
>JBAXZS010000335.1:0-2776 GCA_041670175.1 Sphaerochaetaceae bacterium
GCCGAGAGTTTTGACAACCTGAATGATGTGTACACAAACCCACAGGTAGCAAAGGACTTTGTGGAGAGAACCCATGTCGATGCCTTGGCGATTGCCTTCGGCACATCCCATGGCATCTATGTCAAGAAACCGGTTCTGGATCTCAACAGGGTCGCCGAGGTTAAAAAAGCCATAGACATTCCTCTCGTCATGCATGGTGGCTCAGGGCTCAGCAAAGAGGAATTCCAGGGAGCAATCAGAAATGGCATCAGGAAGATCAATTATTATACCTATATGACTCTCGCAGGGGGGAAGGCCGTCAAGAAGGCAATGGATGAGCACAAGAGCGATGACAATATTTTCTTCCACGATATTCCAGGGTTTGCCATCGAAGCAATGGAAGAGAACATTAAGAATACGTTAAGAATCTTTAACAATGAAGTATAAAAAAACAAAGAGGAGTAATCAATGAACAAGGGAATAGTGGTAGCCGGGTCCATTATCCTTGATAAACACTTCTTTATTGACACTTATCCCCAGGAAGGATGTCTCGTACAAGTCAGAGATACAAGTCAGTGTGTAGGAGGTGCAGGCAATCTGATTCTTGATCTGGCCATGTTGGATGCTTCATTACCAGTCAAGGTTTGTGCTGTAATCGGCAAGGGAAGCAATGGACGTTCATTGAGGGCAAAGCTAAAGGAATACGAGAACATCGACCTCACCAATCTGGTGGAGGAAGGGAACACCCCCATCACGTTGGTGATGGATTCCCTCGATTCCAAGCAACGGACCTTTTTCTTTTTTCCTGGTTCCTGTGATTTCTTTGATGAGTCTTATATCAACTGGGATACAGTCCAAGGTGAGGTATTCCAGTTGGAGTATCTTCTACTGATGAAGAAAGTTGATGGAATCGACGCTGAATACGGCACTCACGGAGCGCGTATTCTTGCCGAAGCAAAAAAAAGAGGAATGAAAACCTCGATTGACATGGTCTCTGAGAAAAGCAAAAGGGTTTCACCCATCGTATCCGCAGCGCTTCGATATACCGACTACTGCACCATCAATGAGATTGAGGCGGAGGCGGTTTCCGAACTGCCTCTGACGGATAAGGAGGGTAAGGTACAAGAGGATATGATACCGCAGGTACTTATGAAGCTTTGTTCCTTTGGTGTCTCCACCTGGATAATAATCCATAGTGCAAAATGTTGTTATGGATATGACTGTAGGAAGAAAAGCTTCTTCAAAGCCCTGAGTCTCCAGCTTCCTCCCTCCTACATCAAGGGTACGACCGGTGCGGGAGACGCTTTCTGCGCAGGTGTCCTTTATACCATCTATAACGGGGGTTCGATTTTCGAGGCAATGCAACTGGGTAATGCTTGCGCCGCCTGTTCGCTTTCCTGTGCGGGAGGAACGGAAGGCATGCGCTCTTATCAGGAAGTCCGGAAGGTTTTTGAGCAATACAAAGGAGATTCAAGATATGAAGAGATCGGAAATCAATAACATCATCAAAGAGATGGAAGGACTAATCGCCAGTTTCAAGTTCGCCCTTCCCCCCTTTTGCAAGTGGACTTTGGAGGAATGGAAAACAAAAGGACACGAATTCGATGAGATCAGGGACAACATGCTTGGCTGGGATATCACGGATTTTGGGAAAGGAGAGTTTGACAAGGTCGGTTTCGCCTTAATCACCTTGCGAAATGGGAACCAAAACAATCCAAAGTACAAGAAGGTCTATGCAGAGAAACTATTGATGCTTCGTGATGGGCAGACAGCGCCTTTGCACTTCCATTGGAAAAAGAGCGAGGACATCATCAATCGTGGCGGAGGGAATCTGCTGATAACTCTCTTCAAAGGCAACAAGGATGGATCGCTCAGTGATGAGAAGGTATGGGTCAATTCCGATGGCCGTTCCTCCTTAGTGAAACCTGGCACCCAGGTAAAGCTCACTCCTGGAGAAAGTATAACCTTATGGCCTTATCAATATCATTCGTTCGCAATTGAGAAAGGGACAGGACCGGTATTAATCGGGGAAGTTTCCATGTGCAATGACGATGTGACTGATAATCGGTTCTATGAGGCCGTAGGAAGATTCCCTTCAATAGAGGAAGATGTCCTGGCTTACCGCCTTCTTTGTAACGAATATCCCCGGGCATAATAAAGTGGTGCCTATAACGCCTAATGGCCTTTGTGTTTTTCCTTGAGTTGTTCCTTTCGTATGGCGTACAGCAATTGATTCCGCTCTTTTGCCATCCGTCTTCTTTCCCCCTTGCGCTGTACAAGTTCCTGTTCATGCAGGACAGAGAGGGACTGCTGGCTTTTTGTCCCGATTCCCTTGTCTTTCATTTCCTTTCGCACTTGCCGAAAAGCTCTCTTCGCATTGCGAGGATGCTCCTTGACCCTGTCATCAAGAGAAGGGCTATAATTCAGGCTATCCCAATGCTCAAGCAAGAACCTCTGTATCTCCAGCTCTGTCGGTTCCGCACCGAAGACGACCCTTGCGACTTCCCTTTTGTTCCCATAGGTTCGTTCAGACACCCCAATCCAGAATGGATCCTCGAAAAAAACAGAAAAACAACCTACCAACGTTTTCATGGCAGTCCTCCTAAAACAAAACTGCCGAAAACGGACAACCATGGAGGCAGGTTACTGATGGCCAAGAGGCCATGTCCGGACTACCAACCGGAACTGTGTTTTTATTTCGGTAAACCGACTATATCATGAAAAGGACCTTCAGTCACCAGATGCAACATCTCATGATTGACAGCCATGTATTGCCGTAACCTTGTATCAAAATTCA
>JBAXZS010000336.1:0-2772 GCA_041670175.1 Sphaerochaetaceae bacterium
ATACGCAATTAGAACGCATTACTGAACTAGTCGCTAAAATTAAGGCTGACAACCCGGCACTCTTCGCCCTTTTCCTTGATCCAACACTTGATGATGCTGCATTAGTGGAAATCCTTCGTACCCATTTTTCACTGATCATGCAACAGAAATATCCGATAGCTTGGGCTTACTATACCGGTGAAGGACAAACAGAACAGGATTATTATAAACTTACGGGAGCCTCCATGGCTCATTTAAGGATTATGGACTACCTTGATCATGAAGGTGAGTGTTTTGCCGACGGGAACCTCAGGGGAGGTGAAGTATTCTCTCGTCCTATCTTCTTGATGCGAAAGATTCTCAAGGGGGAAAGCAGTGACTGCAACCCGGATTTCCTTGAGGACATGGCACATCTGCTTTCTCAGCTTGGTGGCGCGGAAGACCGGGTGGTACCCACCCGTAGCCAGGTGCAGCAGTGGATGGAGCGACATCCTACCGGCTTGGACAAGGATGTCATTGCCTGGAGGGCGCAAAACAAGGAACGGATTATTGGCCTGTTGATTGAGCGAATACAAGGAGAGCACAAGAAGAGTGCCTTTTATCATCTAAAACCAGAATTGAGTGATAAGGAGGCACGAAAACAAGTTCTTGCATGGTGGCGGGATGATAGGTTCCACCTTCATTACGCCATACGGAATGTGGATGATTTGAATAAATATCTTGATTACTCGATGGATGAGAAAACTTTACTCATTATGAGACAGGCTGAGAAGAAGGGTATCCCTATCTTTGCGACTCCATACTTTTTGTCTCTCATCGATGTCCGAAAGAAAGAAGAACAAGAACATCCTGGAAGTGATATTGTACTTCGAAGCTATCTTTTCTACAGTCAGGATCTTGTCTCTGAATTTGGGTCCATCGTGGCCTGGGAGAAAGAGGATGTCGTACAACCGGGAAAACCCAATGTGGCTGGTTGGATTCTTCCCTCCCACAATATCCATCGGCGTTACCCAAATGTAGCTATTTTCATTCCTGATACTACAGGCAGAGCCTGTGGAGGGCTCTGTTCCTACTGCCAGAGAATGTATGACTTTCAGAGGGGGCGGTTTAATTTTGAATTTGAGAAGCTCAGACCTAACCGGAGTTGGCCCAGGCAACTTGAGATCAACATGGAATACTTTAGAAATGATCGGGACCTCAGTGACATTCTCATAACCGGGGGCGATGCCTTCATGAGTTCAGTAAAGTCCCTGGAAACAATTCTCGATGCAGTACTCAAGATGGCTGAACTGAAGCGCTTGGACAATAAAGAGAGAGCTGAAGGAGAGAAGTACGCCACAATGAAGAGGGTGCGGTTAGGCACGAAGATTCCTGTTTATCTGCCTCAGCGCATAACCAAGGAGTTGGTTGATGTGTTGCAGAAGTTCAGGGTAAAAGCGGCCGAGGTGGGTATCAGCCAGTGTGTGATACAGACTCATATCTCCTCTGCTATGGAGATTACTCCTGATACCCAAAAGGCTATTCAGAGGTTGTTGCATGCCGGTTGGGCTGTGACCAACCAGGAGGTATTCACCGTAGCTGCTTCCCGAAGAGGGCATTCGGCAAAATTGCGCAAGACTCTCAATGAGATAGGAGTACTTCCTTACTACACATTCTCGGTGAAAGGATTTAAAGAGAATCGTGAGTTGTTTGCCACTAATTCCCGTTCCACCCAGGAACAGATTGAGGAGAGTTCCATTGGACAGGTCGCACAGCGATATCATAGTACGCTTCGGCCTTTTATGAGCGATGCATCCCATATGATCGAGAACATTGATTCGATTAGGAAGTCAGACGAGATTCCCTTTCTTTCCACCGACCGCAATACCCTGAATCTTCCTGGAGTGGGGAAAAGCAATACCTATCGTACCATTGGTATAACCGATGACGGGAGGAGAATCCTCAAATTCGAGTTTGACAATACCAGGGCTCATAGTCCTGTAATTGAAAAGATGGGTTCTGTCATCATCATTGAGTCCAAGTCGATTGCCCAGTATCTGAGGCAATTGGAGGCGATGGGGGAAGAGGTAAGGGAGTATGAGACCATATGGGGTTATTCGGCGGGAAGCCTTGAACCGAGAAGTACGGTCTTTGAGGGAATAACGAGTAATCTGTAAAACGAGGCTCAGTGCCTTAGCCATTCCCTTGTATCATGCGAAGTCTCATAGCCCTCAGGCTCGAGAAAATATCAGATTAAGGACACCCAAGACCCTTCTTGCACCGGCCTGACGTAGGCTGACAAATACGAAAACCTGTAATTGGGAAAGATACCGCTCTGTTTTGGGGATTATCTTGTCTTGAGTTTAGGAAGAATATCGCATAGATTGGTTGATAGCCTTTCTGTGTTGAAGTTACCTACAATAGGTTTTGGAGAGCCATCAAGATGAATCATTATGATTTGATAGTTGTCGGAAGCGGACCTGGCGGTTATTCAGCCGCATCCCAGGCAGGTGCCTTGGGGAGGAAAGTTCTGCTCATTGAAAAGGATCATTTGGGTGGGGTCTGCACCAACAAGGGTTGTATTCCCACCAAAAGCCTCCTCAATGGAGCCAAACAGTACTTTCATGCCAAGACGGACACCAAACTCGGAGTGCACTGTCAAGAAGTGACGTATAGTCTTTCCGAGGCTATGGCCTGGAAAGAGGAGGCGATACAGACTCTTCGAAGTAGCATTGAGTTTGTTGAGAGGACGAACAAGGTTGACATGGTCTTTGGGGAGGCTGTCTTTGTCTCTGCGCATCAGGTGAGGGTCGA
>JBAXZS010000337.1:0-2772 GCA_041670175.1 Sphaerochaetaceae bacterium
GATTTGATTTTGGTTGTCAGCATCGAGCAGGAAGATCTCAGGGCCATGGCTAGGAATCTGGGATGTAGCCTTAGGGAACTTCAGCAGGAGAACAATACCAAAGGAACCCTTGGTCCTGCTCATCTTGTTGCCTATTGTGAGGCTGAACGGGAAGACTTGGGGCTGTATGAGGACAAGATGGATGAAACCTGCGCAAGAATCACCCTCATGGACTGGGCCTGTGATAT
Source organism: Sphaerochaetaceae bacterium (assembly GCA_041670175.1). Lineage (GTDB taxonomy): Bacteria > Spirochaetota > Spirochaetia > Sphaerochaetales > Sphaerochaetaceae > JBAXZS01. The sequence continues at coordinate 228 of JBAXZS010000337.1, forward strand.
TGTCGATATCATGGAAGACCCGGTTCCGCTAGCATAACGTGAATTGGGTATCCCGGACTATCAGCATCTTTTCCTTTTCAAGCTTTTGGATTTCTTTGGAAAGTGAACCTTGGTCTATCCCCAGCAGGGATGCCAAGGTTTTTCTGTTCATGGCCAGGATGAAGGTGTTTGCATGGTGTTGCTCTCGTTGCAGGGAAAGGAAATAAAGAAGTCTGTCCCTGACTGTTTTCTGACTTAATGTGGCGCAATGGTCAAACAAGGTCTGGTTGGTTCCTGCAAGTATCTTGGTGAGATTTGCAGCATATTCCCTGTTCTCAAGGATTTTATCCACAGGGACGGCCGCCACAAGGCTCTGTTCCCTGGCCACTGCTGAGAAACTTGCCCGATTTCTGGTGATAGCCAGGGCTTCAGCGAAGACCTCGGACTTTGTCTTTATGCCAAGGATGCTTTTTCTTCCCCAGTTGTCTTCATTCAGCAGCTGCACTGAACCTTCGATTATCAAGAATATGTTCTTGGTCACCATTCCTTGCCCAAGGATTATTTCCTCCTTCTCATACGAAGAATACTCGATCAGCATTGAGGAAAGTTCTTCCTTGAGTTTTTTGATGTTCTTGCATTGAAAAAGAGGGCAAGTGGCAAAAGGACCGAAGTACTTTGTTATATCAGAGCTATCTAATTTATTCATAGGAGAATAATTATTCATATTTATCACTGAAGTTACTCACAAAGTAAGGAAAATGCAAGAGAGACATCCGTTGGATGATTGCGATATCGTCCGATATGATATAACCCTCTACGGAGGAATCGTCCTTTTTTTTACTATGGATGCAAATTCCTTACTTCAAAAGGAAACGAAAACTCTTGAGTTTTACTTAAGAGTATTGCTTTAGCTATAGTGATGCAAGTAATATTGTCATTATACTGGACTTGTTAAGAACAGGAGTTTTGAATGAATAAAAGACGAACTACAATCATTATTTCACTTGCCTTGGTTCTTTGTCTTGTCGGGTGTGCTTCTACCGCCCAGACAGGCCTTTCTGTAAGTAGCGTCGCTCAGGATTCAGAATACTTGCAAGTGTATTTTGGAGTTGCTCCATTTGAACCTACGGTGACGGGTGAGGCCTTTGATGTGGCTCTTAAGGCTGTCGTGGGTAAGGACTATGTGGATGAGGATTCCTTCTCTCCAATGAACGCTGTCGTCTCATGCGTGAAAGCCGCCAGCTTGGATGAACTTGCGCAGACCTATGGTACTGAGAAGGCTGCAAAGAATCTTGCCAAGTACGGTATCTCAGGTCTCTCAGGCCCCAATGCCCAGTATGTTGCTTGCGCATTGGATTCAGGTCTGATTGATGGTGCAACAGCCAAGACCCTTATCAAACAAGAAGCCCTTTCGAGTGACAGAGCAACTGAATTAGTGATGGCTGTGGTCAATGCTGATGGCAAAGGAAGACAATACCTTGGCTACAGTGATGATGCTGATATTGAGGCGAAACTCGCCAATGCTTTCGGTACTGTTGAGTTGTACAGCAATCCCGAACTGGATGGTATTGGTGCCAAAATCGTCCAGGAGAAAGTCTCCACCGGTTTCAACTTGAAAAAGGAAGCGAACAATAGCCGTTTCCTGCCTTCACTTACTTTGAGGTATGGACATGACAGTGCCAAGCATGCCAAGCAACTTGTTGCATTGCTGAACAGCGAGGGGATTCGGGTCAGAATTCAGGTTGAGCCAAAGACCTCTATTTATGAATATCTTTTGGATTGGGGTCCTGTTCCCGAACCATCTGCAACCTATCGCGTGGAGAAGTACAGTGATGATTTGTACTTGGTGCATGCCGTGGAATATGATATGAGTCTGGAATTCGCCAACGAAGCTGATTTGGTGAGGTTCAACTCTATTATCGAGCAATATTCCAAGAAATATGATGACAACCAGAAAGAAGGAAGTACGGTGAAATTGATTAGTGGTGCCTGGTGGCAACCGTTGTATAGTGCGACTTTCAATCCAGATGCTTCTGCATACAAGATGATTTATGATAATATCCTGTATTCCACCGACGGTTCGTATTCCATTCATCCTTATTCTCTTGCTGGTGGCAAGGATGCTCTGGATACCAAGCTTGTAGAGCTTTCGGGACATGCTCCTGTCGTAGAGGAGCGGTATGTGAACAATGCATTCTATCGTTATCTTACCGGTGAGGATCACCAGTAAGGAACGGGGAACAATAGGAGAAAATGAAAATGAAGAAATCAATTTCTATGCTTCTTGTCCTTGCCCTGCTCGGCGGTTTTGTATTTGCCTCGGGAAGCAAGGAACAGGTACCAGCAGCTGCTGATGCCTTGAAGATTGCCATAGTATCCAGCCCTTCCGGGGTGGATGATGGTTCTTTCAACGAGGATAACTACAACGGTATCCTGTCGTTCGTCAAGAGGCACCCGGCTTCCACTGTCACTCCTGTCCGTGAACCGACCGGTGATAGCGCTGCTGCCGTGAAGGCTGCCAGTGATATTGTCGCTGACTATGATGTTGAGGTCTGCACTGGTTTCC
>JBAXZS010000338.1:0-2755 GCA_041670175.1 Sphaerochaetaceae bacterium
ATTTGCCAGGGTGCTCCCGCATGATTTTTTGAATCAAGGCAAGAGGGGCATGCAGCCATCTGCAACAAGGATATGGCTTGAAATAACTTTCCATCAAGGAATATCGTTTTCCCAGGTCGTTGAGGGCCAACTCCTCTTCGGCGGAGGTAAGAGCCTCTCCTCTGAAGGCGACAGCAAGCCCGTTATCCGATTCAAAGCTGTCAACATCCCCTCCCAATCCAAGTTTTGCGAACTCAATCATCTTCAGTCCGACCAGATTTGGCCATCCGGAGTACATGTTCTTGATTGGCTCGCCACTTACCGCGGTCCCATAGGGACCAATGGGGGAGAGACATCCATTGGCAAGACCTGAGGCAATGGTACGTGCATCAAGTCCGTATGCTTTTGCAGCGGCTCCTGCCGCGGCAAATGCACCCATTGCACAGGGGAAATGTATCTTATGATTCAGCATGTGGGGGGCGAACCTCCTACTGAGTCTTGTCCCCACCTCATAGGCGCAGACGATGCTCAGCAAGAAATTCTTGCCCTCACCCCTGGAGATTTCCGTACAGGCCAGGGCCACAGGGATGGACGCGCTGCCCCAATGTCCTCCAAGAGAGACCCCGTCATCGAATTCAAGGGAATAACCGATATATCCTTCGGTCATCACGGTTGCATCCAACGAGGCTTTGACCCCGGTACCCCAAAGAGTCGCCTCTCCCAAGGGATTTGAGGCAAGCGCGTATTGGATCAATTTGGGATTCGGGGTGTTGTTCAAAGCTGCAAGATAGCATCCCATGAGATCGAACCAGGCATCGTTCGCCTTGGAAACCACTTCCTGAGGAAGGTCCGAGAAGTCAAGACTGGCTACAAAATGAGCAAGTTGTTGCAAAATAGTTTTTTGTTCCATGAATTACTCCAATACAAAGGCCGCACCGATGTTGTTCATCACTTCAAAAAAGCCAGGGAAAGAAACCGCGCAGCATTCAGCATCCTTCACCGTGACATTCCCTTGGTGCAAAGCCATTCCACATACAGCCATCGCCATGGCGATACGATGGTCATCATAACTTTCCACAACTCCTCCATGGAGAGGACGGCCTCCGTGTATTTCCATGAAATCGGGTCCTTCGATGATCTCCGCCCCAAGTTTCTCGAGTTCTTTCTTCATCAAGGTTATCCTGTCCGATTCTTTCAGTCTGCAGACTCCGATATCGGTGAAACAGGAAGTGCCTTGTGCAAAGGCGGCCACTACGGAGAGCATGGGTAGCGCATCAGGGAAATCAGAACAGTTCACCGTCACCCCATGCAAAGGCTTCCCCCCTTGCACGGTGAGCGAGCTGGTGGATGGATCAATGGTGATGTTTCCTCCCATCTGCTTGAAAATATCCACGATGGCCGCATCACCTTGGGAGCCGGAGCAGTCAAGATGGGTGATGGTCAGCTTGGAGGATGTCAGCATGGCCGCAGCGAGAGGGAAGGCCACTCCTTCCCAGTCGGAAGGGATCGCCCTGTTGATGGAGGGGAAGTTGTTAGGTCCGTCGATCTCCAGCCAACGAAGGCGTTCTTGGTCATACCTTACTTTGATTCCTACGGAGGCAAGCCAATCGATGGTCATTTTCACAAAAGGGATTTCCTTGGGATTGGAGAGCTCGATTCGGGTCGTCCCCTGGGTGAGGGCTCCCGCCATGAGAATCCCGCTGACATGCTGTGACAACTTGCCTTCAATACGGGCGCATCCCGCATGGACCGGTCCCTTGATGATTATGGGAGGTGCATCCATGTTTTTCCTTGAGGTGAAGGCCTCCGCACCAAGTTGCCTGAGACCGAGTAGCTGTTGTTCTATCGGGCGCTTGCAGATTGATTTGTCCCCGGTTATCACCGAGTATCCCTCGATGGTCGCGACGATGCCTGTGATGAAATGCAGGAGTGTCCCGCTGTCCCCCACATCAATGACAAACCCGGGCTGGGGCCATTTTGTCCCGATACCCTCGATAATCCACTGGTTCGGCTTTTTGGTCACTTTTGCACCGAACTGCTCGACCGTCCGTAATGCGCTCAGGCAATCCGCGCTTGGCAGCGGGTTCTCGATGATTGAGGTTCCAGTTCCCAGGGCTGCAAATAGGCAAGCCCTGATAGTATGGCTTTTTGATCCCGGAACGGTTATTTCTCCGTGTATGGAGGAAGGTCTGGTTGTTACATTCATGGTTGTTATCCTTTTCTTCTTGAGAAGAGATGCTTGGCCTTTTGTTGCAAGGTCTTGTTGTTCGATAAAAGTGAGAGCACGGTCATCACCAGCAGGATGATGGTGATGGGATGCAAAAACAAATTGGCAAAGGGGTTCTCTGAACCAATAGCCAAAGAAGCAGCTCGTCGGAAATTGTTATCCATCAAGGGCCCAAGCACCATTCCCAGGACCATGGCGGCTGGTGAATAGTTATTCCGTTTCATATAGTAGCCGATCACTCCGAAGATAATCATTACGAACACCTCGTACAGGCTGCTGTTGTTGGCATATGCGCCGACACAGCACAAAACGAGGATAATCGGGAAAAGAATCTTTTTGGGGACCTGCACCACCTTGGCAAGCAGAGGCGCTGTCGTATATCCCAAAAGCAGGAGAAACACACACCCGATCAAGCCTGCCGCGATAATAATTGAAAATAGTTGCGGAGTTTCTGTGAACAACAGGGGTCCGGGGATAAGTCCGTGTATATAGAAGACGGAAAGTATGATCGTGGTCACTGAATCCCCTGGGATACCCAAGGCCAGCATA
>JBAXZS010000339.1:0-2730 GCA_041670175.1 Sphaerochaetaceae bacterium
CCGTGTGCATTTTCCCACTCCCACCGAGTTCGGCAGTGAGATCACGGTCCCATATTATTTCCAGGAACCATGCAGTTGCCCCGTCTCTTCTGTCAAGAAGGTCCTCGGACAGGATATCAGCGGACAGGAATGTGTTGAGGCCTTGAAGAAGATGGGCGTGTTCTCAATTGAAGATAAGGGTACCCTGTATGTGACGGTGCCTGAATATCGTAATGATTTCTTGCATGCCTGCGATGTTGTTGAGGATATCATGATTGGTTATGGATTGTCCAATTTTGCTCCTGAGCCCCCTCATGATTTCACTATTGGCCGTATTACTGAGGTGGAGGAATTCTCCCGCAAAGTGAAAACCCTCATGGTAGGTCTGGGTTTCCAGGAGATGGTATACAACTACCTGGGTTCAAGACGTGAGTATGCGACTAATATGGAAGTCGATGGGAAACAGTATATCGCCATCGCAAACCCGATGAGCGAGAACTACGAGATGGTTCGTCCTTCGATCATCCCCTCCCTGATGGAGAGCGAGAGTGTCAGTGGACATGCACCTTTCCCCCACAAGATTTTCGAGATTGGAAAAGTGGTGTTCAAGGACCCGCAGGATAATAGCGGTACCACCACAAGGAACAACTTGGGCTTCATGGTCAGCGATATGGCTGTGGGGTACAATGAGGTCTCTTCCTACTTGTATACGCTGATGTTCTTTCTGAAGAAAGAATACACGTTAGCTGAGGTTTCAGCAGATCCCCGTTTTATTCCAGGCCGAAGTGCAAGGATTGTTGTTGGAGATACTCCTGTCGGTATCTTTGGTGAGATTCACCCTCAAGTGTTGGAAAGTTGGGGATGTTCATACCCTGTGGTCGCCTGTGAGATTGATCTGGACCTGTTGAGAAAATAAGCGAAACAAAGAAAGTCCTCCCCCTGGGATTGTTCCAAATCTTAGGGGGTCTCTTTTTTGGGAGGCCGCATGCATCGAATAATCTCATTCATGAAACGGGAAGTGGTATTGTCATGCGCTACCCTTTTGGCCTTGGCAAGTATGATTGTTGTTCCTGTGGATAAGGCCTACCGTTCCTACATTGATGTCCGGGTCCTGGTGACTCTGTTTTGCCTCATGCTGGTCATTCAGGCCTTCATCAAGTACGGATTGTTCTCCGAACTTTCCCATCGGGCTCTTTCTTGGGTGAAAAGCACCAAGGTCCTTGCGCTGGTTCTGGTTTCCTTGGTGTTCTTTTGTTCAATGTTTGTCACAAATGATGTCGCCCTGCTTACTTTTGTTCCTTTGACGATGCTTTTGCTTTCTTCTTTTGAGGAACGTCCCGTGATGTTTATTGTCATTATGGAGACTATCGCCGCCAATCTTGGAAGTATGGCCTTGCCTTTTGGCAATCCCCAGAACTTGTATCTTTATTCTTACTACCGGATGGGTTTTCTTTCTTTTTTCCGATGTGTTGCTCCTGTCGCCTTGGTCGGGTATATTCTTATCCTGGCTTGTTTGTCTTTCGCCCATCTTGCTGTTCCCTTTTCTGAAAACAACCAGGATAGGGAACCGATAGTCAAAGGGAAACTTGTTCTTTCGCTGGTGGTGTTTATTCTTTGTATTTTAAGCGTTGTCCGGTTGGTGAACTATTGGATAAGTTTTTTTGTAGTGCTTGGAGTATTCCTTTGGCTTGATCGCTCGCTTTTTGCCAAGGTTGACTACAGTCTCCTTATGACGTTTGTTGCATTCTTTGTGTTTGTGGGAAATGTGGGAAGGGTACCGAGCGTATCCCGGTTTCTTCAGGATTCAATCCAAGGGCATGAATTCATGTTCGCGCTTCTTTCCAGCCAGGTGATTAGCAATGTTCCTGCCGCTATTCTGCTTTCGCATTTCACCAATGACGGCCGCGCTTTGTTGCTTGGTACCGATATTGGAGGGTTGGGGACTCTTGTCGCCTCCCTGGCCTCCCTTATTTCCTTCAAGGTATATTGCAGGGCAAGGAAAGCCTGTAAGTTGAGGTATTTACTTTGGTTCTCATTGTATAATGTGCTGTTTCTCATAGTTCTTGTGCTGTTTGTCATGCTTTGTCCGTGAAGGGATTGTTTAGGGGGATAGGGATGAGTTTTGGTTGCAAATATGTATTTTTGGATGTGGATGGCACGTTGTTGCCTTTTGGAAAACCTGTCCCTGATAGTGCGGTCGATGCGTTGCAAAAAGCCCATGAGAAGGGTAACAAACTCTTTCTCTGCACAGGAAGAAGCCGTAACGAATTGCCTGGATGTATCACAGCTCTTCCTTTCGATGGAATGGTACTTGGTGCGGGGGCGCTCTTGTACGCCGAGGGAGAACTTGTCTCTTCGAAGGCCTTTGATAATCGACAATTGGCTCGGTTTGTCACCTATTGTCAAGCTCATGAGGTGGGCATGTACTTGCAGACAGAGGCTATCACCTACACGACAAAGCAGGATTTTGACTTGATTGCCAGTATTTTCCTGCAATATCTTGGGACCCTGCTGGATATCAAGGGAATCACCATCTGCGATGAAGTGTCTTTTGTAAAGGATGTCACCAAGGTCTTCTTCTTCTCAAGGAAGACCACTACGGAGCAGGTCCGTCAGTATTGGAGCGAACATTTTATCGTCATGGATAATTCCACGGGGTTGCCTGCTTCTGTATGTGGGGAGCTGATGCAAAAAGGTGTCACCAAAGCCAAGGGAATGCTGGATATCCTCACGTATTATGGCTCAGGGGCG
>JBAXZS010000340.1:0-2705 GCA_041670175.1 Sphaerochaetaceae bacterium
ACTCGTTCGTCAAAAGCGGCAAGTCCATGGGAGAAATCATGATCTTCCTCAACTCAAGTCGAAAATGATGCTTTGCTTACCAGGAAACACCTTTAGTAGAACATTTATGGGAAGTTAACATTCATTTCTCCTTTTTGCGATTTCTCTTCGTTCCTTATTGTATAAAAATAGGCTATCATTGGTTTTATTATATGTCAACCGATAAACATACTATTTTTTGTATAATTCTAACCAATTTTGCCGTATTTGTGGGTATATAATATGAATTATACAGCATAAAAGGATTATTAAATCTTAAATTATAAAAAAAATAAGTATTATTTTCTTATAATATATTCACCGATTGTCATATTGGTGATTTGTGTGTATGATACAGGAGATGAGGTTGTGTATGGGAGAATATCCAGATCGCTTTGCAAAGCGTAAGGACGAATTGGAATATTTGTACAGGAAGCTTTATGGAGATGGCAGGTGGTATCTCGACCAACTGGAACAAGAGATGGCCTCTTTTGATGCGGCTCGTTCAATGGAGCTCAAGGAGCTGGACAAGAGACGTGAGGCAAACTCAGGATGGTACAAAGACAAGCATATGCTCGGAGTGACCATGTATGTCGACTTGTTTGCAGGCAACCTCCTGGAACTGGAAGAAAAGATTCCCTATCTCAAGGAAATGGGAGTCACCTATCTGCATCTTATGCCGATTCTTAAAATGCCTCAAACGGATAATGATGGTGGTTATGCCGTGGAGGATTTCAACCTTGTGGACTCAAGGTTCGGCTCAAATGGGGATTTGGAAAACCTTACAAGGACATTGAGAAAACAGGGAATTAGTCTTTGCCTGGATTTCGTGATGAACCATACCTCCTCATCCCATGAATGGGCGAAGCTTGCCCAAGAGGGTGACAAGGAATTCCAACTCCGCTATCTCTGTTATCCAGATCGGACCATTCCCGACCAGTTTGAGAAAACCGTACCTCAGGTGTTCCCCGGTACCGCCCCGGGGAATTTTGTGTGGAGTGAGAAGATGGGCATGTGGGTGTTCAAGTCATTCTATCCGACCCAATGGGATCTTAATTATAGGAATCCTGTGGTATTGAATGAGATGATTTATTCAATGCTTCGTTTGTCCAATCTTGGAGTGGAGGTCTTTAGGCTTGATGCCGTGCCCTATCTTTGGAAGGAGCTCGGGACCACTTGTCGGAATCTTCCTCAGGTCCATGTCATCATAAGGATCATCCGCCTGGTGTTGGAATGTGTATGCCCCTCAGTGATTCTGAAGGGGGAGGTTGTCATGGCTCCAGGGGAGCTTGCCGCTTATTTTGGTACTTTGGAAAAACCTGAGTGCCATTTGTTGTACAATGTTTCCACCATGGTCAATCTCTGGGCTGCCATGGCAAGTCAGGATGCGCGGTTGCTCAAGTTCCAGATAGATGATTTGCTTTCCTTGCCATCCAACTGTGACTTTCTGAATTATTTGAGATGCCATGATGACATCGGCTGGGGATTGGATGAAGACAAGGAACGACAGCTTGGCATTGATCCTTTAGGAAGGAAGATTTTCCTTTACCGGTTCTACGAGGGTAAGTTCCCAGGCAGCTATGCCAGGGGAGAACTCTATAATTATGACGCGATAAGCCAGGATGCACGGAGTTGTGGCACTACGGCAAGCCTTTGTGGTGTTGAGGCGGCGTTGCAGTCAGGTGACAAAGCCGATCTTGAAATGGCGTTGCGGCGTTTTATGCTGTTGTATTCAACGATGTTCTCTCTTCGAGGATTTCCCATGATTTCCAGCGGTGACGAGATAGGGCAGCTCAATGATTATTCATATAAAAAGGATTCTGGGAAAAGGAATGACAGTCGCAATCTCCATAGAAGTGGATATGATTGGCGGAAAGCCAGGTTGAGGCATGATCTGAGGACGATTGAGGGAAAGGTCTGGTCCGGGCTTGAAAACCTCAGGGAGAAACGTGTTTCTACAGTGTGCTTCGACAGTGATGCCATGGTGTCCACATGGGATGCCCAGAATTCCCATGTATTTGCCTTGAGGCGGATGAAGGATGGAAAAACCCTTCTTGTCGTATCGAATTTTTCTGATTTCGAAGAACAGGTGAAGTTCGCCTATTTCATCGGTGAATATCGTGACATGTTCTCTGGACGATTGGTCACCCCGGGATGGGGTTTCACCTTGAAACCGCTTGAATATCTTTGGCTGGAACAGGTGGGCGATCAGAAAAAGGAATAAAAATTCAGGGGTCGCTTTTGTATCCTCTTATTTTTCTTCTGCTGATTCTTCTTTCATTGGAAGGAAGGAGGGGCCCTCCTTGACCATGAGCAAAGGAGTGCTGACTTCATGTTTTAAATGTTTGGAGACACTTCCGAGCAGCACATCGGAAAAACCTTTGTGACCATGAGTACCAAGGGCGACCAGGTCGTAAGGACCTTGCCTGATTTCTTTGACCAGCTCGACTTCCGGTTCCCCGCTAAGCAACAGCACCTGTACCTGTGAGGTGACAGCCAAGAAGGCCTGCTTTTTTTCCAGGAGGTATGCGTCTGCTTTTTCTTTCAGGGCACGGTCCTGATCAAGGGTGTGGGAATGGACCACATGCACGAGTGTGACCTTTGTGGGGGATCCCTCTACCAGTTTCAGCACAAGCTTGATAATCGCTTCGTCTGCCGAAGAGCAATCCAACAAGACAAGAATATGG
>JBAXZS010000341.1:0-2693 GCA_041670175.1 Sphaerochaetaceae bacterium
GAGAGCCAACAGTTCAAGCATCTTTGCGTGATACCGTCTTTCTGACAATTGCACCTCCAGGTAATTGATCGTGATGAACGAACGGATCACATTCTGCATGACATAGTGGAACAAGTCGTTGTGGGCGTGTTTCACCTCAGGGATCGGCTTTCCCGTCGTTGCCAACTGGATGACGGAGACGAGTTCCATGATTTGATCGAAATCCTTCACTGCAAGGGACCATGCGACAAGGAAACCACCGATGCCAGCCAGCACGCAGATGAGGATGATTATTTCCGTCAACCGGTTGGGTACAGCATATGCCTGTTCCTTGGGAATTACGGATGCGTAAGACCAATTGTAAAGGGTTGAGTCGACCTGATAGATGCAATAAAAGGCATTTGCCGTAAATTGGGAAAGAGAGGATGGGGCAGAGAAATTGCCGTCGGAACTTTGCAGTAAAACAGCCCCTTTCTTGTCCAACAAGAGGAGCTTTTGATCTTTTGCGTGAAGCAGACCTTTCATGGTGTCATCCAACCGGTCTTCTCGTACGTTCAGGACCAACACACCATCTGGCTCTTGTTTTCCTGAGGAATAAATCTTCTGGTAAAGCGTCAGTACATTGAGATTGTTGCCTTTCTCGAAGAGATAATCGGGAATGGTTCTGAACTGGAACCAGTATTGGTTTGTCTCCCTCAGATGTGATTGGTATTCCTTGACCCATTCGGCATCAAAATAAAAGTCGAGATTGGAAAAACGGTTGGTACTCGATATGAACCAGCCATTGTCGTTGTTGAAATAGACATACAGAGAAGCAATATTAGGGTTGTTGTCGACTGAGCTGTAAAGCAAATCGATGATGGTGTTCACCATGTCGTAGTCCTCAGCCTGGATGCCGTTGAATGTATCCAGCTTCAAAATCACATTTTTCAATTTCATCCGAACCGACGGATTTGAACTCAGAGTCAGGCTAAGCCGCCCCAATTCCGAGATCAGGGAATCCATGGTGACGGCATTGCTTGTGAGTTGTTGCTCGTTTCTGTGATCGATTTCTGTCTTCACATAGGTCTGGAGCACAAGGATAGCGGTAAAACCAATAAGAATGAGTGGTATGATCATGGGCAACACAAACCAGCAGACAGTCCTGAAGAAAAAACGCCTTTTCATCCGATTGAATGCCTTGGATTGCATGGTGGTTTTTGTGTTGCTCATCGTCCTTGTTGCGCCCTGTAGACTTTAGGACTCATACCATAGTATTCACGGAATGCCCGGGCAAAACTGTTTGCGTTCATGTATCCTGTTTCCCGGCTGATTTCCTGTATTGGCGTCATGGTCGTCAGAAGTAATTTGCTTGCTGTACCCATACGAATCGCGAGCAGATAATCGTAGAACTTTTTCCCAGTCTGTTGGTGGAAGAACGTGCTGAGATAGAATGGATTGAGTCCGACTTGTGAGGCTGCCGTTTCCAAAGAAGCTTCCTTGATGTGGCTCCTTATATAAAGTTTCACTTGTTCTATGACAGGAAGATTCGTGGAATCCAATGAAGGGGTGAAGAATTGCGAGGCTTTGAGTTCTTCCGCAACTTTTTGGAAAACAGCCTCAAGTTCTTCGTATTTTGTCGGTTTGATAATATAATCCCTCACACCAAGCGCCATGCATTGCTTGGCATAGTCGAAATCCCGATATCCGCTGATTACGATGCAACGGAGATGCGGGATGATTTCCAGAGATGCTTTGATCAGGTCGATGCCTGAGATTTCAGGCATGCGGATATCGGTAAGCAGCACATCAACATGATTGCCCTTGATATATGCCAAAGCCTCAGCGCCGCTTGCAAATGCCCCGACTATGTTGAAACCAAGCTCCTGCCATGGGAAATAGTGCTGCAATCCATACCGGATTTCATATTCGTCGTCAACAATCATCAAGTCGAACATTATTTTCCCTCTTAACCCCATTTCACTATACCATGGAAAAGTGTTCAAAACATATGAAGAAAACTTTATGCATTTCTTAACAATTGCATACTCAAGGCATATTTCTTTAAAATTATAAAATTTTGAGATTACTCAGCTGAAATTAAATATGGGTGATCAAAAATCTTCATCATGGCAAATCGATGAATTGGGAGTATATCCTGTTGGTAAAGAATGAAATGTTCAGAAAGGGAGGACATTTGGCATGAAAAAGAAGCTTGTATTATTCTGCTTGATCGGCATTGCGCTTGTACAGGGTGCCTTTGCAACAGGAACTAGCGAAAAAGGGGGACCTGTTTCGGCGGCCCCGAAAATCACCACGACTGCCCCTGATGAGAAAGTCACGCTCCGGTTTTCCTGGTGGGGATCCGACACGCGGCACAAAGCTACGCTTGAAGCCATCAAATTATACGAACAACGCCATCCTAATGTGACGATTGAGGGTGAGTATGGCGCATTTGGTACGTTCTACCAAAAGCTTTTGACGCAACTTTCAGGGAAGACCGCTCCTGATATCATTTCGGTCGATTACAAATGGGTGAGCGATCTCATCAATCAGGGAACCCAGTTCGTCAACATGTACGATCTGAAGGATTACATCGATATGAGTGGGTTCGATATGGGTTTTGCCAAAATCTATGGTGGGAATGACAAATACCTGATCGGTATCCCTGTGGCCATGAACGGTATGGGTTACCTGTACAACGTGGATTTCATGAAAAAATACGGTGTTGAACC
>JBAXZS010000342.1:0-2690 GCA_041670175.1 Sphaerochaetaceae bacterium
AGAGACCCGAACTCATCCCTGAGACGTTCTCTTGTCATTGTATGAGACATAGCTTGGCGGTCCACCTGCTTCAGGCAGGGATACCATTGATCTACATCAGGGATATCCTCGGTCATGTTTCAGTAAAAACTACAGAGGTGTATGCCCGAATATTGAGCAAGCAAAAGGAAGACGCCTTGGAAAAGGCCAATCAGCATCTAGCCCAGAACCAGATAGCAGAACCATTCTGGAAACGGGAGAAAGGAATCATCGCATGGTTGGACGACTTCAAGAGAACGGGTGGTCTATAATGTAAACTTGAATCTGCATTCTAGTTCACAGGATGCAGATTCTGGCTACTTGGTTTACATGTTGTTTAAGTTAACATTTTAGTAATTATGTAATAATTGTCATAAAGTATTACTACCATCAGGTCGTTTTCAGTGGATCCTTGGCTGGGAGAAAGGACTCCATTAGAACTAGAGTGATTCCGGAGGTGCAGCACCATGAAGAATCCTGAGATAAGCACTCTCTTCTTTTCAAAGACATTGGCCTACCTTGATGTCTACTTACCAGCACAAAGAGGCTACAGCCCTATGACCATAGATTCCTACAGGGATGCCCTTACTGTGTTCAAACGTTTTGTTGAGGAAGAATTGCATGAGACAGTATTTACATTTTGCTTCAAAGACTGCACTAGAGATTGTATTTTTCAATTCTTGGAATCATTGAAAAGCAGAGGGAATGCCCCAGGCACCCGGAACCAAAGGCTGGCGACTCTCAAGTCCTATCTTGAGTTTGCTTCCCAAACCAATATCTCCATTGTTCCAATCTATATCGGAGCAAAGAGGATTCCGGCAACCAAGAACCCTGAAAAGGAAAGGGAAGTATTATCCGAAGCTGCCCTGAATGCAATCTTCGCAGAACCCAAAAACAACAGAATTGGTATTCGTGACAAGACATTGATGATTCTTCTATATGATACCGGCACACGGATATCCGAGTTGCTCAACATCAGGTTGGCGGATATGCATCTGAAGAGAGAGGGGTCATATATAATTGTAACAGGAAAAGGGTCCAAGCAAAGACCGTTGTATCTGTCAGAAAAAACCGTCAACCATTTGAAAAACTATATGTCCCTGTACCATCCAGATGATACTGATTCCAGTCAGGCTCTCTTCTATACGACCATCAGAGGAATGAACGGGTGTATGTCGGTTGGGAATGCGGAAAGAATCATCAAGCAATATGCAAAGGCAGCAAGAAAGAAGTGTTCTGAGGTCCCTGCCAATGTTCATCCTCATGTTTTCAGACGAACATTGGCCACCCAGCTGTATCAGGGGGGGACTTCACTTGCCCTGGTCTCTTCTCTGCTGGGCCATAGCAATATTGAGACAACGCGATGCTATGCAAAACCATCAGAAGAAATGCTTCGAAACGCCATTCTCTCTATCCAGCCTATTGCAGGACGGCCGCTTGTCAAAAAATGGAAAAACATAAAAGAGGAGAGCAAAAAGTTCTGTGGATTACGATGATTTGGAAGATTATAACCCTAAGGTTATACTGGAGTGTACTGCGTTGAAGGCCTTGGAATGGTGATTTCCCCAAATCCTCATGGTTACAATATGCTGAGGGTAAGATCGCACCCTTTGATTGTGGATCGGCTTTCCTGCAAACCCAGAGGCCCATCTGCTGTTCGCAAAGGAAATCCCTGAACGTCTGGGTTGTAGTGATCTCCCCATATTTTTCCTCATATATGAGGCAGGACTCCTGGTCGATGACGATTTTTCTCACTCTTCCACCAAGAATGCAGAGGAATGCATAGATTGCCCGGCAGGTGCTTTCGGCGTCGAACTTATGGTCCTGGGGAAATACAAACAGTTTCCTGCTATTCCGTAGCAGGAGACAAATGAAATGTACATTCTCCCCGGATTTCAACCTCTGGACCCCGTAGTCCAGCTGTATTTGCTCGCCGGCCGGAGGGTCCATCTGTGAATCGTAGGCACGGCGCTCCCTTGGCTCCTTTTGTACGATTCCCTTGGCAATGAGCATCCTGCAGTAGTTGCGCAGCGTCTGCTGATTCCCCGGGAGTTGCCCCAGTTTGCCTTTTTCTACGAGTTCCTCGACGAGCAGGTCGTAAAGGGAACTGATCTTGAGCTTCCCTCCATTGGCCTCGAGCGTGGCGATGATGATGGGTTTACATAGTTCGTCGTCGAAAGCCTTTGGTTTCTCGTATGCCTCTTTGGCCTGCTCTGTGGACGGAGCCTCCTCCATGGTATAATATTTACGGATGGTGGGTTCCGATGGTGGTACGAGTCCTTTCCCCACGAAGACATCATGCACGGCGTCTTTGGGAATACCTTGGTTCTTGAGTGCCAGGATCCTGTTCATTGTCTCTACCTGCGTTAGTTTGGCGGGTGCCATCCTTGTGGCCTCCTTGGTGAGAAAGTATTGATAACTTCCATTCTACCAAGTGATGGCCACTTTACATCCCCCGTATACCGCACAAAGAAAATCATGCGGACCCAACACGGAACGGAAAAAGCGCTTTGAAAAATCTTTTTACCGTATTTGAAAAAATCTCCTTACCGTCGTACAAATAATTTGCTTACCGTCACAGGAAAAATCTCCTTACCGCACGGGGGTGAAGACAGTTTCTTGGACTCTGTAAGGAGAAGGGAATGTATTCATATGAAGAGAGGAAGAAAGCC
>JBAXZS010000343.1:0-2689 GCA_041670175.1 Sphaerochaetaceae bacterium
ACCGTTCTGCACATGAGAACGAACTTCTGCGGCGGAAGCGCAGACGGCATCGATATGACCACCCATCAGCGAGGTGATGGAAGGGGCGGCACCTTCAAACGGGATGTGATTGAGCTGGATCCCACAAGCCTGCTCAAGCTGGACCGCGGCAAGATGCCAGACAGCGCCAGTACCCGAGTTGCCGACCGTCACCTGGTTGGGACGGGCTTTCGCATCGTTGACGAAATCCTGGAAAGTCTTGTACTTGGAATCGGATTTGACCACAATGGCCGCCGGATGATAGGCGACACGACAAAGGAACCTGAAATCATCAGGGGTGACCTCAGCATTTCCCGCTGGTTTCAATTGTGCGACATCCACAGGAAGGTGGGTGATGGTATACCCATCAGCCTTAGCGGCAGCGCCATAGGAAATACCGATTCCGCCACCGGCACCCGGTCTGTTCTCAACAGTCACAGGGACACCGAGGGCTTCCTGGAGTCCAGGAGCGATGGTCCGGCAGTTCAAGTCGGAAGATCCGCCAGGATTGGCTTGGCAGATGATGGTGATTTGCCTGTCAGGGAATTTCTCTGCAGTCCCCTGAGCAAACAACGGCAGGAAAGCAGCGCAAAAAATTGCGAGAGTCACAATAGCTTTCTTCATATAATGTTCCCCCTTGTTTGTTTTCACATTTGATTAGTGAAAATCATTAGTGATTAAATAGTATCATAGATTTTGTTCCTGTCAAGGAAAAACTCGTAGAAAAAATCAAATGTACTATTGTCATACAATTAGAAATATCATGACAATCAAAGTTTTGTCAACTCTTTTTTTTTCATGGGAGATACTCGTGCCTAAAGATTGTATCCGAGTTTCTTTGAAACAGATTGCGCAGCCTTGAATACCGCTTCCCTTAAGGTCTTGAACGAGTCTTCTTTCTTGTATACGGCAATCTGGCCTGTGATTCCGATTGCGGCCACCACTTCCCCTCTGTAGTTGTACACGGGTGCGGCCATACATCCGATTCCCCTCGAGAATTCCTCGTCGTCCAGTGCATACCCCTGTTTCCTGACTTTCTCAAGATGCGCTTCGAATTCGGTTTTGTCAGTGATGCTTTTCTCTGTCGCATGGACAAGCTCTATGCTTTCGAGGACTTTGGCCCGTTGCTGGTCTTCCATGCCCGCGATGAGCACCTTCCCCCCTGCGCTCAGATTGATGGCTATGGGGGATCTCAGCGGGGCGACAATGCTGACAGGGGTGATGGGAAGCACCATCTCGATATAAGTCACAAATCCTTTGTCATAAATTGCAAGCTGACTTGCCTGGTTTGTCTTTGCGGATAACTCCTCCATGAACTCATGCGCGATGTTGGTGATGTCCAGTTGCTGGTAGACCACTTGGGAGAACCAGAGCATCCTCAATCCGAGCGAATATCTTGTGGCCGATTGTCCCATGTCCTCGGAAAGAAAATTATGAGAGGCCAGAGTCTTGACTATCCTTGCAGTCGAGGCTGAGGGGATAGCAAGGGCTTTGGAGATTTCTTTTATCGTTGCGTTTTTGATTTTTGTAAGGTACTCAAGGATGGCAACAGCCCTGTCAACTGCTGGTACGCTTCCTGTTGCTTCGTCTTTTTCTTCCATGGTTGGTTCTTCCTCGTTCGATTTATTAGTGATAATGCAAATCATTGTAAGTACGAAAAACGGGAAATGTCAAAACCTAAATTTTGATATGTCTGTCTGAAATGGGGGAAAATGCCCAAAAAATCAACAAGATAAATTGACAGACGAGTAATTTGTGATAATATCATATATGGATATTGTAAATCACTAATGATTATTTGGAGGTTGAGATGGGCAAGTTGCCACGTATTGGTATCATTGGTTTTTCAGATGGAGATACTGAGGTTCATCAGCAGTTGGCCCCTATCGTGCAAGCTCAGGTCGATGCTATTGTCAATGCGGTTAAGATCAAGGGTACCTTTGAGATCATCGAGGCTTCTTCCTTGGTGCATTCCGTGTCTCTTGCCAAGGAAATGGCAATGGAGATGGTGAAACAGGAAGTAGACGGGGTCATCTTCTCTTTTGGGGTGTTTAGTTTTCCGAACTTTTCGGCGGTTGCCGCGGAGACTTGGGGCGGGCCGATCCTGCTTGCTGCGCCTCTCTACCCTGACTGGCCGGGCATGGTCTCCATGTTGGCAAGCGGGGGTGCCCTTAATCAGCTGGGAATCAAGCATTTCAGGGTCGCCGGTGAGGTGAAGGATGCTGCGGTGTTCTCGAAGTTTGAGGATTTCGCCAAGTGCTCCCATGTGGTCTCTTCCTTACGAGGGAGTGTCTATGGTCTTATCGGGGGAAGGTCCCTTGGCATGTACAGCGCGACGGTCAGCATGCAGGACTGGCAAAAGAAGTTTGGTGTCGATGTCGAGCATATTGACCAGAGTGAGATTCTTCGTTTGGCCGAGGAGGTTTCCGAGGACGAAGTGGAAAAGGGGTTTGGCTGGCTCTCCGAATATGTCGGCGAGATTAAGTATGACGGCAAGCAGCTCACTGCTGAAAAGCTGAAGACCCAGATCCGACATTATATGGCGACAAAGCGTCTCATTAAGGAACGGAAACTTGATTTCATTGGGGTGAAATGCCATTACGAGATGAGCCGTCACTATTGCACGGAATGTCTTAGTGCCGCTTTTCTCAATGACCCGTATGACTGGGAT
>JBAXZS010000344.1:0-2671 GCA_041670175.1 Sphaerochaetaceae bacterium
AAATTCCCATAATCATAACGCCTACCATCACAAGAGGAAGTTTTCCTTCACCTCCTGTCAGGCTGACACCTCCAAGAACGACTGCCGTAATTGCGTCCATCTCATAGCCATTGCCTGCACTTGGTTGCCCACTGTTGGTTCGAGAAAGTAAGACTAGGCCAGCGATACCGGAGAGAAAGCCGTTCAGGGAATAGACCATAATCATAATCTTATGAGTATTGATTCCTGATAAACGAGTCGCTTCCTGATTGCCACCGATTCCATATACATATCTACCAAAAGTAGTTTTGTTCAGGACAAACAGCGCAAGAAAAAACATGATGGCAAGCATCAGAACCATATAAGGAATCCCCAAAAAGTTACCTTTTGCAAAATTGCTATACGTCTTGCTAAACCCAAAAACAGGAAGCCCGTCAGTGATAATAAACGCAATTCCACGTAGAGCCGTCATTATTCCAAGAGTTGCAATGAGAGGAGGCATCTTGATTTTCGTAATGAGCATCCCATTGACAAAGCCATACACAAAAGCTATTACAACCGTCAGCAAACAAGCGAAGAAAATCGGTACTTTGCCTCGCATCAACAATGCTGCGGTAACCGCACTCACTCCAGCAATCGAGCCCACAGACAAATCAATCCCGCCAGTCATAATGACGAAAGCCATCCCAATCGAAATAATACCAGTGATTGAAATCTGTCTGAGAATCGTCACGAAAGTAGAAATCGAAAAAAAGAAATTTGCCACGAATGAAAAGAAGATAATCAGAAACAATAAAATAACGACAATCCCATAATCCAAAATTATGGAGGTATATTTTTTTCTCATTGTGTTACCGCCTTTGTTTGATCTTTCGAAGCAAATTCCAGTATTGCTTCCTGGGAATAATTCTCTCGGTTTAACTCAGCTTGGATACGACCATTTGCCATAACATAGATTCTATCCGACATCCCTATTAGCTCAGGCATTTCACTACTCACTATGATGATGCTTTTCCCGGCTTCCGCCAGTCGAACCATCAACTCATATATTTCTTGTTTTGCACCGATATCGATACCTCTCGTCGGCTCATCAAAAACTAGAATCTGACAATTTGTTGCAAGCATCTTGCCCAAAACAACTTTTTGTTGGTTTCCCCCAGACAAATTTCTGATTCGTTGTTCCAACCCTGGCGTCTTGATATTGAGACTTTTGATATATTGTATGGCCATGTTTCTTTCTTTATTTTCGGGGATTACTCCATACTTGGCAATCTTTCCTTCGGCACATATGCAGATGTTGTTTTTTACACTCAAACAGGCAATGATACCTTGAGATTTACGGTCCTCAGGTATCAAACCGATGCCGGTTCTCAACGCGATTTCAGGAGATTTTGGATAATACTGCTTTCCGTTTACGAGGATTTCTCCGCTTTCCAATGGATCGGCGCCAAATATGAGTCTCATCAATTCCGTTCGACCAGCGCCAACCAGCCCTCCAAAGCCCAAAATCTCACCTTTATGGAGAACAAAGGATACATCATGTATATCCTTACTCTTTATTCTGCTGACTTCTAGTACGACAGGAGAACCGTTGCCGTTGACAACGCTGGAACGGGGATATGTTTCAGTCAGATTTCTCCCGACCATCGCTGCTACCAATTGTTGACGACTTATTTTGGGAGTTTCTTCAGTCAAGATTTTTTCACCATCGCACAAGACTGTTACGCAATCACAGATTTCAAAAACTTCTTCAAGCCGATGAGAAATAAAAATGAATGTTGTTCCTTTGTTCTTGAGCCGTTTAATCAAGTCAAAGAAAATCGCAGTATCTTTCACTGTCAAGGGTGCGGTCGGCTCATCTAAAATCATAATATGGCAATTCTTGGATACGGCTTTCATGATTTCTACGATTTGTTGATACGCAACACCCAAATCACAAACACGGGAATTGATATCAAGGAGGATTCCCATTTCCTTACACAGTTCTTCTGCTTGTTGCTTCATGGCCTTTGCATCACGGATACAATGATGTGATATTTCTCTTCCATAAAATATATTCTCAACAACTGTCAGATAAGGAACTAGACTGAATTCCTGGTATACAACAGAAATACCCAAATCCATGGATTCCTTTGGCGACAGTCTTTCAAATTTTTTTCCATCGATTTCAATGTAACCTGAACTTGGAACGATAGCCCCGGCAAGGATTTTTATCAATGTGGATTTGCCTGCCCCATTTTCACCGCAAAGGGCATGAACTTCACCTTTTCTGATTTCCAAAGAGACATCATGAAGAGCACAGACTCCGGAATAGGATTTCGAAATGTTTTCTAGTCTTAAAATTGTTTCCGTCATCACCTAACCTCAATTACGAGGAGAGCGGATTTCCGCTCTCCTCTATGGATAACACTGCAACTACTAATTCTGTGGAACATATTTACCGCTCAACAAATCCTCCTGAGGAACAGGAACATAGGGCAACATAATTGTCTCTTGTTTTGCTGGAATGCCTTCGGTAACATACTTGTACAAAATCTTTGCACTTTCATAGCCACCTTTGTACGGGAACAAATCGACCGTCCCCCTATAGATGCTATTCGGCTCTTGCATCAAAGCCAGACATTCGGAAGTAGCATCCCCTGAGAACACTGCATATTTGCTACCGGATTTGCCAGTATTTACCATGGCCTGA
>JBAXZS010000345.1:0-2659 GCA_041670175.1 Sphaerochaetaceae bacterium
CACCGATTATCTTCAGATGCCGACACTGGTTGAAAGCCGCTACAGCGTGAGGATGTCCGACGGCGAGGCTGAAAACTACGACAGCCTCAAGAAGGAGCTGGTACTATCCCTTCCCGATGGGGAGATCACCGCAGCCAATGCCGCGTCGCTGTCAGGCAAGCTCTGCCAGATGGCCAACGGCGCCATCTACACCGACGTGGGCGACAGCATCACCATCCACAACCGCAAACTTGATGCTTTGGAGGATATTGTGGAAGCGGCGAATGGCAAACCACTACTGGTAGCTTACTGGTTTCGTCATGACCTTGAGAGAATCACTACCAGGCTCAAGGCGATGAAGATTTCCTTCCAGTGTCTGGACTCGGCTTCCAGCATCGCAAAGTGGAATAGGGGCGAACTCCCCGTGGCACTCATACACCCGGCATCCGCCGGGCACGGACTCAATCTTCAAGCCGGCGGGAACCATTTGGTGTGGTTCGGTCTGACGTGGAGCTTCGAGCTCTATCAGCAGACCAATGCCAGGCTGTGGCGACAGGGACAGGCTTCAAGCACTGTTGTCATCCAGCACATCGTGACCGAAGGGACGATCGACGAGCGGATTCTCAAGGCGTTGGAAGGAAAGCAGAAGACCCAGGATGCACTCTTGGATGCAGTGAAAGCTGAAATTGGAGGTGGTTATGAAAAGAAGTGATTCCTACAGATGTTTGGTGACTGCAATAGCCACTCAGGCAGTGAAGGATTATAGGAAGGCTCAGGAGCGGTTGAGCATCGACTCGCAATCCGAGAATGCAATCCACACCGTTGACGAAATGAGGCGCTTCTTCAGAAGCGATTGGTATCAGATGCTATGCGATGTCAATCCCGGCATCATAGGCATGGCGCAGAAGGAGGAAATAACGGCATGAGCACGAAGGAATACTTATCACAGGCATTCGTACTGGACAGGAAGATAAGGTACAAGGAGAAGCAGTTGGAAGCGCTGAAGTCGCACAATGGCTATTGCTAGCCGACCATCAGCGACATGCCGAAAGGCTCCCTTTCCGTCGCGTCGGCGGTCGAGCGGACGGCTCTCAAGCTCATGGACCTGGAGGAATACATCCTCAAGCAGATTGATGAGCTGGTGAGGCTGGAGAATGAGATACAAGGCGTAATCTCCCAGGTGAACAACCCGGAGTACGAGACCATTCTTGAGATGAGGTACCTGTCATTCATGAGCTGGAACGAGATCGCCACCAGAATGGGTTATGTCTCCAACTACGTGTTTGAGGTTCATCGCAGGGCTTTGGATTTAGTGAGGGTCCCATAAAACGTAGTAAAACACACTTGAACGTAGTCTCACCTTCGTGGGATTATACAATCAGGAAAAAACCATGAGGGCTCGGAGCAATCCGGGCCCTTGTCGTAAGAAACACACATCATTCCCCCAAGCAAGGGAATCGAGGAAGGGACCCATGCCATACAGACCGAAGAGACCATGCAGCTGGCCTGGCTGTCCGAACCTCACTTATGGAAGATTCTGTCCTCTACATGAGAGGCATGAGACACTCAGGTACAACCGGTTCCAGCGTGACCCAGAGACAGCGGAACGCTATGGCAAGGACTGGAGAAGAATCCGCAAGGCCTACTTAGCAGAGCACCCTTTCTGTGAAGTTTGCCGTAAAAAAGGAAAAGCAACGGTCGCCACAATGGTCCACCATATCAGAGCCCTTCGCGAGGACGGCACCAATGATGATGAGAATCTGATGGCGCTCTGCAAAGCTTGCCACTCACGCCTCCACGCCCAGCGCGGGGACCGATGGCATAACCACTGAGGCTTTGATTAATCAAAAGAATCAATTGCATTCAATGAAATTTCTCACACCTTTGACGTCGCCTTCTAGGAAAGGGCGTATAAATCTCTACAGCATAAAATGTTACAGCGGGCGGTGGGTCTTGCGCAGAAATTTCACAATTCAAACGGGGTATTGACCCCGACTTTATCAGATAGGATGTAACTCATGGCCAGGGATGGAACTAACCGTGGTGGAGCCAGGATCGGCGCTGGCCGTAAACCCAAGGCTCTGTTTGAAAAAATACAGGAAGGCAAGGCCGAGGCATTGAGGCTCCCGGAACCTGCCGAGATTGATGGCGCGGACATGCCGCCCGTCAAGGATTTCATGAAGGCCGCCCAGAAGAGCGGCAAGGACCTCTGCGCCGAGGAGGTCTTCAAATCCACATGGCTTTGGCTCAAGGCCAGAGGCTGTGAGAAGCTTGTCAACCGGGCGCTTATCGACCAGTACGCCATGAGTGTATCGCGTTGGATCCAGTGCGAGGAGTGCATCTCCGAGTATGGATTTCTCGCTAAGCACCCGACTACCGGTGCCGCAATCGCATCGCCATATGTCTCGATGGCCCAAAGTTTCATGAAGCAGACCAACCAAGCATGGCTTCAGATATACCAGATCGTGAGAGAGAACTGCTCGACAGAATATGGCGGGGCCAACCCGCAGGACGATTTGATGGAGAGGTTGCTCTCTGCAAGAAAAGGAAGGTCATAACAATGTTTGAAAAAGTGAACCCAAGCCACCCGGACAAATTGGCGGATAGGATAGCAGGCGCCCTTGTGGACATGGCATATAAAAAGACCCTTGACCCGAGGATCGCAGTCGAGGTTCTCCTG
>JBAXZS010000346.1:0-2648 GCA_041670175.1 Sphaerochaetaceae bacterium
CCCAACATCAACGTGGCGACAGGATCACTTTCAGGGGGAAATATACAGAAGGTAATCCTGGCCCGGGAGATAAAACGCAATCCTAAATTCCTGATAGCCGTCTACCCCATCAGGGGATTGGATCTGGGAGCGGCTCAGTTCATCCATCAGCAACTGTTAGCCAAGCGGAAGGAAGGTATTGGTATTCTGCTCATCAGTGAGGAACTTGATGAGATCATGAGCCTTTCTGACAGGATTGCAGTTATTTTCAAAGGACAGATACAACAGGTACTTCCTCGCCAAGAGGCGAATCGGAGAAAACTTGGAATCCTTATGGCGGGGGTGAAAAATGAACAGGAAATTTAAGATTATCTACAAAATCTGCATAATCATCCTGGCAATCATTGCAGCCATGATGCTTGGCGCGATAATTCTGCTGACAATCGGAGCGGATGTCTTTAGGACCTATCTGGTAATCCTTACCGAGCCATTAAAAAGCATTGGGTTGATAAGCGAGGTGCTCATCAGGGCAATACCTCTCACCATCATAGCGCTTGGCATCAGTGTGGCCTACCGGAGCGGTATCATCAACATCGGTGCGGAAGGCCAGATGGCGATGGGAATACTGTCCACTACTGCAATCGCCTTGCTGCTACCGAATCTTCCCAAAGGTATTCTTCTTCCTCTTGCCCTTCTCTCTGGATGTATCGGTGGTGCCTTATGGGGTGCCATTCCAGGTCTGCTCAAGGCTAAGCTCCAGGTCAGCGAGTTGCTTTCCACCGTCATGCTCAACTATATCGCCGCCCAATTCTATACATTCCTCTTGCGTGGACCGATGCTTGATCCTGCTGAAATGACAACTGGAAGCGGAACTCCCCAGTCAATGAGACTGACCAAGAATATCTGGTTATCACGAATGATACCGGGCACCCGGCTCCACACAGGACTTATCCTCGCCTTGGTCCTTGCAGTCATTATTTTTCTTGTGCTCTGGAAGACCTCTTTTGGGTTTAAGATGAGAGCTGCGGGTGCAAGTGAGCGAGCGGCCCGCTACGGTGGTATCAATGTTGCGAAGTACCTAGTAATCGCCATGATGATCAGCGGTGCTTTTGCAGGCATTGCTGGTGCTGTGGAGGTATGCGGAGTCCACCACAGGGCGATTGAAGGCATTACCGGAGGCTATGGCTTCTCAGGTATCGTCGTGGCTCTTTTTGGAGGGTTGCACCCTGCAGGCATCATTCCTGCGGCTTTTTTCTTCGGTCTTCTTCTGGTAGGAGCCGACATGACTCAGAGAATGGTGGGGGTACCTGCGAACATGGTGCAGGTGTTGCAGGGTATCATCATTTTGGTGATAGTCGCCACCCAGATGGTCCTTGCCAACGAATACCTGATGGAAAAAGTCTACAGGAAGTTCCACAGGAAGGAAACGGAGGTAAAAGCATGAACTTCATCATCAACATACTATCACTCGGGATTCCTTTCTCAGTGGCCTTGCTTGTAGCGTCCCTAGGGGAGATGTTCAACCAAAGAGCGGGAATATTCAATCTTGGCTGCGAAGGCATAATGTCCATGGGCGCTTTCCTTGGCATGCTTGTACCTTACGCAGTGGGTCATGGTGGCGATACAAACGGTATCTACAACTTCCTGGGACTTCTGCTCGCCTCTGGGGCGGGAGCATTGCTTGGCCTCTTTTTCGGCCTTATCGTCGTCACGTTCAGGGCACCACAGGGCATTGCAGGCATCGGATTGCAGATGTTCGGCGTAGGGGCCGCGGGAACATTGTTCCGTCATTTCATCGGAGGAACACAAAGTGTGCAGGGCATCGGGACAACAAACATACCTTTCCTTTCCAAGATCCCTGTGCTTGGTCCCGTATTATTCTCCCATAACATCATGGTCTATATTGCATTCCTCATGGTACCATTAGCCTGGTTTCTTCTGATGAAGACCCCTTGGGGATTGGAAGTCCGTGCGGTGGGCACCTATCCCAGGGCTGCGGATTCCATCGGCATCCCTGTCAACAGGATTAGATATGAAGCATTGGCATTGGGAGGAGCCATGGCGGGCCTTGCAGGAGCCTACCTGAGTCTCTGCCAGGCAAAGATGTTCAGTGACGGCATCATTGCAGGCAGAGGATTCATCGCTGTAGCCCTGGTCTATTTCGGACATTGGAATCCGGTGAAAATCATGTGGGGCGCACTGCTCTTCTCTTTGGCCCAGTCATTACAATTGGCCATCCAGGGTCTTGGGATCAACTTCCCGTATGAGTTCGCAGTCATGCTTCCTTATGTATTGGTCATTGTGGTCCTTGCTTTTGACCGAGAGAACCAACGCTTTGGGCCTACAGCCCTTGGCCAACCATTCAATCGTGAGATCCGTACCTGAGACAAAAATCCACTTTAGGCAAAGAGGCTGCAATTGCCGGTCTTAGGCTTCCCCTGTCGTATTATGAGGAACTGAGGAAATTGTATACCAGGAAAAGGGATCTGTTCCTTTCCTATCTGGACAAGGCAGAACTGAAGTACACCAAACCACAGGGGGCCTACTATGTGCTTGTCGATATCAGCGAGTTCGATGGCTCAAATGACACCCGCGTCTGCGAGTGGCTGACCAAAGAGGTGAAAGTCGCCACGCTTTCTGGCTCGAGCTTCTTCCATGAGAAGGTGGAC
>JBAXZS010000347.1:0-2642 GCA_041670175.1 Sphaerochaetaceae bacterium
TAAAAGTTTCCCAAAAAAACGGACTATAGCTAGTTTACAGTAGCTTGGGCAACTGCATTTTTCCTTGGTCTTCCCCTCGGTCTCTTTGGTTTTTCGGGTTTGATCATTTCGCTTTTGGGTCTTCCTCTTTTCTTTGGAATCCTTTCAATCGGTTCGGAAAGCCCAAGTCTCTCCAGTATGTCGAACACGGAAGGGAGGGTATGGATCCAATTTTTGTCATAGGACTTCGGCTTCTCCGTGGTAACGGGATAGCGCCAGGCCGATGACAGGTCCTCCATCAGGTCGCCATAGGTCATCTTGTCCAGAAGCTTCGCGTCGCCCGCTTTTCTCACCATCCTGGAAGTCATGAGCGTGGCGATGAAGTTCACGAACTCAACACCTATGAGGGAGTAGTCACCCTGCACACCGGTTGAATCGAGGCACTCCGCCCCCTTGTACTGTGCGAACAGGAGCTCGAGCAGCCAGCGATCCTCATAGTTCTTGTAGACCTTGCCGAGTGGCAAGTCCAGGTCCGACTCGAATACAATCAAACCATATGCATCCCTATGGGAAAGGTAGCTCTTGCTATCGAAGCTCTCCTTCTTCTTTGATTTGGTGATCACGGAGCTTTCCTCCTTGCCCGCGAGATAGGCATCCCTGAAGGAATACAGATACTTGCCCTCCTTCAGCTTCACCTGCTTGCCAACGACATTCTTGTCCGTGCCGGTGACAACCTCATCGAATTCCAGCATGTTGTTGTCACGGATCCTGAGATCTCCCCGCTTTATGGGGATCAGGTAGTGGAGACCGGGCCGGGACTTCAGATCCTGTGCGATGGAACTGATGGGAAAACCCTTGTCCGCGATCAGTATCCCCCGGTCGATGCCGTTGTCATTGATGAATGCGGAGAATGAGCAGGCATCGATGCAGTTCCCCGGAAACACCTCGGCGCAGAGTGGCTCCATATCCTCTATGTCATACGCATAGAGCACGGACACGTCCTTGCACCCCTTCACCCGCGCCTTGTATGAGAACGCCGAGAGGTCATTCACCGTGCTGGTGTCCTGCTTCAGGGTCCCGTCGATGGCGATGTGGTGCTCCGCGGCGACCCGGCCGATCCTGTTCGCATAGAAGGACTTCCGCTTTCCGCCATCCATGCCGAGCTTCTTGAAAAGCGCACCCACGGTATTCTTGCTCAACGGCACGTTTGGATAGTAGTGCGACACAAAGGTCCGTCCATAGTGGGTGGAGTACCGGTTGGATGCTGTCTTCGGCCTGAGGACCTTGAGCATCGCAATCACCATGATTTCGGCAGCCTCGTTCACTGGATACACCGCCAGAAGGTCCTTGAGGATATCATCGGAAACTGATTTCGCCAATGCGGCGGCGCCATAGGAGAGCGAGTCGGGTGCATCGGACATCCTGTCCGCCACCGGGACGAACATCCCGCGTATGATGTGCCCTATGACTTTCCCGTTCCCAGGCTGGGGGTTTCCGTTCTTGACGTATTTTATACCGGATCTCTCCCGTACCGAATATCGGTTGATCCCCTCTCTGCCGCTATCATCGACGACCGTGTTCTTCGGTCGCTCCACGCTGCGAATCGCTTCAGGAACACCCATATGAATACTCCATATTAATATAGTCCATTATACATTATTTCGGACTATATAACAAGTATTATTTTGAGCGTTCTTGGAATGCGAGGCGCATAAAAATGATCCCTTTTGGGACCATTGTCACGGCAACGTAGGACTTTGATTGCCTCTTGCTCAATGGAATAGAATGATTGGAGTGAAAACTATGCTTTTGGGGCTAATTCTATAGTCCGAAAAACTGGGAAACTTTTAGTTAAGTGTATTTCCATTTTACGAAAACATATTTTTAACTCAGAAAATGAGACAAAAAGGGAAAGCCCTGTTCTTTCCTCTGAACCTTGTAAGGATTTTGGATGCATCATATCATCAAGAACAGGTGATTTAATCGAGGTTCCCTCTCATAAAAATAGGCGTTGGACATCCCCTGCTTTTATCCCTTAATGGCCCCATTCCCGACGCTCATCGTTATCTGTTTCCTGAAGATCAGGTAGAATGTCAGCATAGGGAGTAACCCGATTACCAATGCTGCAAATTCTTTTCCGTAATCCGAGGCAAGTGTTCCTGAGAACTTGTAGATTCCCAATGGCAAAGATTGCAACTTAAGTTGCGAGACCATGATGTTAATCAGCGCAAATTCGTTCCAGATGGTGGGTATGTTCAGTAATCCGAGAGTAATGATGATAGGAATACACATTGGAACGATAATGGAGATAAAAATCTGGAAATATCCTGCACCATCTATTAGTGCGGCTTCCACCAGGGATGTCGGTACACTTTTCACGTATTCTGTGCAAAGGTACACGCCTATGGGAAGCAATGAACCGACATATACGAGGATTACACCGAATTTCGTGTTATAGAACAGGTGGAAATTTTTTGCATTGCATAATCCAAGTGCTTCAAAGAAGTTTCCCAGCAAATTGTCAAGTTGCGATATTTGCAGGAAAATTGGCACCATCAGGGTCTGTGTGGTAAGGAGAATTCCCAATATAAAGATTGAATAAATTGGTTTTGTAGATTTCTGTTGTAATTTTGCAAAACCAAAGCCAGTAAGAAGCGAAAGGA
>JBAXZS010000348.1:0-2641 GCA_041670175.1 Sphaerochaetaceae bacterium
ATCATCGACCAAGGGAAGGACACATTTTTCTGCAAGTATGCAATAAAACCTTTCTCACAGAAGGAGGCATCAACCCAAGCCTGGGCGATGGTCATCACTGCATTCTGCAGTTTCTCACCATTATGGGAACAATTATCCATGCTGCAGAGGGCCAGTTTCTTCTTCCCTGAAAGATATCTGGCATAAAGCAGAGCAGTGACCTTGCTCATCATGCTATTGAGCTTGCCATCAGGTCCATTCGCCAAATCGGCGGTGACAAAGGGAAAGAAGGCTCCATCCCCTCCCTTGAGAGCATAGCCTTTCTCTGTGATAGTAAAGGACACCATCTCAAGGGAATCCATGGCAAAATACTTCTTAAAGGTATTCCATTCCTCGCTGAACGAGGAATCACATTTCATAGCCTGGGCAACAGAGGCGATTACTTTCTTGGCAATCGTACCATCACTTTTGAGAGTGACAAGCAAGGAGATGTTATCGTGAGGCTTGTATATCTCATCAATTATCTCATAATCAAAGCCTTCGCCCACAACAATCCCTTTGCCTGTCAAGCCACGGTTCAAGAGAGTCTGCATCAGAGAGGCTGGGAAACCTCTAAAAATGTTACCTGCGCCAAAATGAATCCAGATTGGACCTCGCAAGGTATTCTGGACCATTTGCTGATACTCAAAGGAAGGCATCTCAAACCCCTTGGCTTCCCATTCCTTCTTCTTTTCAATACCCTTGGCATTCAATTCCATATTCTCTTCCTTTTCAAACAGGATTCAATCCTATCTGGGTTGGTTTCTTAAAATAATCAGGATGATGCGACAACATCATCTCAGTTTCTTTCTCCAACTTGCCCATATGATCCGTTTCCAATCTCTGGACCTGTTCCTCGTCTTGATCCTGGAATGCACTAAGCATCATCTGGTGCTTGGCGATGATATCATTCCGTACATCAGGCTCAAAGAACGAGAGCAATCTAATCCGATGATAATTCCCACTCTGACTTTGGACAATATTCCATAACCGCATGTACCCGACCGCATTAAAGATAGTCTGGTGAAAAGCATCATCCTTTGCAAGGAAAGTTTCCATATCCCCCTCATTGAGTGCGATCTTCTGTTCCTCAATGGCCTTCTCCATCAAATACAAATCAGCGGAAGTCCGTTGCATGCAAAAAAGCTTGGCAGAAGGAATCTCGAGACTCTGTCGCAGGAATCGCTCAACGGAAACCTGCTTGAGGTCTATCAAGGAGACACGTGTCCCTCTTTGAGGAAATATTTCCACAAGGTTATCCTCCTTAAGCTTGAGGAGCGCATCTCGCACAGGAGACTTGCTCACCCCCAGCTGTGTGGAGAGAACCTGAAGATTGAGCTCCACCCCGGGAGGGAAGCGCAAAGCCATGATCTCTGTGCGCAAAGTCGAGAAAATCTGGTCACTGGCAGTAATCCGTTCCACCTACCGGCCTCTTCTCTCGCTTTTGTCGATAGCTTCCCATAATCCGTTGATATAGGCAGCTCCCAGGGCACGGTCATACAATCCGTAGCCCGGCATAGCGACCTCACCCCAGATCATACGGCCATGGTCGGGCCTGATGGGTCCATCAAAACCGATATCGTACAGTGCCTTGCAAATCTCATACAGATCAAAGGAACCATCACTGGAAAGATGAGCCGCCTCCTCAAACACCCCGGGGCCAAAATGATGCAGGTTCCTTACATGGGCGAAATGAATCCTTTGGGGAAGAGCACGGATAATACCCGGCAGGTCATTCTTTGGATTAGTACCAAAGGAACCAGCACAGAAAGTCAGGCCATTATAGGGCTTGTCGACAGCTTTCATAAGCCTGAGAATCTTTTCCTTGCTGGTGATGATCCTTGGAAGATTGAACACCGGCCAGGCAGGATCATCAGGATGTATAGCCATCTTCATATCGTACTTCTCGCAAACCGGTCCAATAGCCTTAAGGAAATAGACGAGATTGGCAAACAGCTTTTCTTCGCTGACATCCTTATAGGCTGCAAACAGCTCCTTGACATGGGCAAGACGCTCAGGCTCCCAGCCTGGCATGGCAAAGCCATTGGAACCACTGGTGGTATGGTCAAAGAACGTCTGGGGATCGATAGTATCGACAACCTTCTGGTCATAGGCTAGCACCGTGGAACCATCCGGCCTTTTCTTGGCCAAATCAGTCCGGGTCCAGTCAAACACCGGCATGAAATTATAACACACCAGATGGATATCCTCTTTTCCCAGATTCTCCAATGTGGTGATATAGTTTTTGATATATCTCTCCCTATCTGGAGTTCCAATCTTGATCGCATCGTGGACATTCACGCTCTCAATTCCCTCGATTCTCAAACCAGAGGCATTCACTTCCTCTTTCAACGCGTGAATTCTCTCTTGGGGCCAAATCTCCCCCGCAGGGATATCATAAAGAGTGGTGATCACCCCACTCACTCCAGGAATCTGCCTTATCTGCTGCAAGGTGACGGTATCAAACTTTGAACCGTACCAGCGAAGAGTCATTTTCATATACACCTCCATATCATCAGTATACTAACATACTAATATTTTAGTTGCAATAAGGAACATCGTTTCCTCTTGTATAAACCTACATGGACGAAGAAAAGAACCAGATTAGTGGGGAGTTTGCCAC
>JBAXZS010000349.1:0-2612 GCA_041670175.1 Sphaerochaetaceae bacterium
TTGAAGACTATCATGGATCAAGTAGAACAGAATGTTCATGATTTCGGGTTTCGTGAAATAACGTTGAGTTCCTTATCCAGCGGGGATTATCCCCATATCAAGAGTCTTATCCACAATCTCAATTCCCGATACAGGACAAGCCATATCTCCTTCTCGTTACCAAGCCTGAAAGTGAGCTCATTCAACCTTGATGTGCTGGAGCAACTCTCAGAGGTAAGGAAAAGCGGATTGACCTTTGCAATCGAGACACCTTTGAGGGAATGGCAGCAGTCGGTGAACAAGATTGTGGATAGAGAACAAATCATCGATATTATCTTTGAGGCGAAAAGCAGGGGATGGAGACTGGCAAAATTCTATTTCATGATAGGTCTTCCTTTTGTCGACAGGGAGATTGAGAACCAGGCGATTGTTGATTTCCTTGGCAAGATATCGGACGAGACACATATCAATCTTAACATCAACGTAGGGACCTTCATTCCTAAGCCACATACACCTTTCCAGTGGGCAGTACAGTTGACGGTGGAACAGTCCTACCAACAGTTGTCCTCCCTCAAGAAGATGATCAATGAAAGGATCAAGGGATGCAAGGTCAGTTACCACGAACCCTATGTGTCCTATCTTGAAGGGATGATCAGCCGTGGTGATATCCGTTATGGTGCAGTGATAAAAGCAGCCTACGAGAAGGGCTGTCGTCTGGACGCCTGGGATGAGTTCATGCAAAGGGATCTCTGGCAGCAAGCAATTGAGGAGGCCGACTATGATCCAAGCCAGGCCATCTACAAGGAATATGATATTGATGAACCTCTTCCCTGGGATAGTGTCTCTCTGAGAGTAGGGAAACAATATCTGAAGAATGAATATCTGAAGGCAAAGGAACGTCTCCTGACCAATCGATGCACTACAGAGTGCGACCATGCCTGTGGTGTCTGCACCAAGCTGCTGAAGGTGGTGGATCAGGATGAGAATCAAATAATCGAGGATGAAGAGGAATACAAACTACCTGAATATCCTCCCAAACAAGTAATCTTCACCTATAAGAGATTCGGGAAGTCCTTGCTGGTCAGCCACATCAATGCGATGCGAAATTTCGAGATGTCTTTCCAACGTTCTGGATTGCTCCTCCAGTTCACCCAGGGTTTCAACCCAAAGCCCAAGCTTGAGTTTGTGAACCCTCTTTCCCTCGGCTTTATCGGGGAGAATGAAGTGATGCTGGCGGAACTGCTTCTCAAGCCGGAAACGACGGAAGAGGAAGTGAGGCTGCAACTCCAGGATGCGCTCAATGAGGGATATGAGATAAACGAGGTTCTTTTTGTGCAGGGACTTGAACGGAAGGAGACCCTGGCTAAATATATGAAGGGAAGCATCTTCACTCTCGATACCCAGGGAATCGAATCATATGATGCCTTGTTGCTTGATAAGGAAAACGTCACCAATCTTGGTGGACATCTTTATGAGATAAGGACGATAGGTGAGACAAACCTGGTAAGGTCGCTCTTTGGTCCTGAGGCTGATAAGTTCAAAATCGCCGGTGAGGTGAGAATAACCAGGAAGCGCATCTGCGCCGGCAGCTGGGATGAAGATTATATTTCCTTCTTCAAGAAGAAAATGGAAAGGGAAAAAGAAAAACTAAAATAAAAGAAAGAAAGCTATCTGTATGATAGCTAATATATTATATAGTTCGTAAGTTCCTTACGCATTGACTTCCTTTTCCTTTACTTGGTTCCAAAGAGCGTCCATTTTTTGAAATTGTTCCTTCTCAAGAGGAATACCTTGTTGCTTAGCCAACTCGCATACTCCATTGAAACGACGTTCGAATTTCTCGTTACTTTGACGCAGCGCATTCGCAGGATCGACCTTCAGATGGCGGGCATAGTTGACCACGGCAAAAAGCAAGTCCCCGATTTCCATCTCAACCTCATCCTGGACCCGATCGAGAGCCGTATCAGCCTCAATAACCTCATCAAGCTCCTCACAGACCTTGTCGATTACTCCTTGCTTGTCCGGCCAATCAAAGCCAACCTTGGCAACCTGTTTATTGATTTCCTTGCACATTTCAAGTGGAGGAAGGCTTTTGGGAACACGAGAGAAGAAATTATTCTCAGCACTGGTCTTACCCTCAACATCCTTTTTGATCTTGTTCCAAAGCACCAATACCTCTTCGCTGTTGGAAGCCTTCGCATCCGAGAAGACATGAGGATGGCGCCTGATTAATTTTGCACAGACATCATTGACTGATTGCACAATATCAAAATCGGGTTTCTCATTATGCATCTCAAGAAGCATCATGACATTCAACAGGACATCCCCGAGCTCCTCACTGATGCCAATCATATCTTTCTGCTGCAACGCATCAAGGTATTCATAGGTTTCATCCAACGTGTTAATCGCAATATCCTTGTTTGTCTGTTTTTGGTCCCAAGGACAACCTTCAGGGCTACGCAGCATCCTTACGATATCAAATAACTGCATGAAAGCATCCTGCAGGGTATCTTTCTTTTCATAGGTGTAATTAATCATGGCTCAAGTATAGCAAATATGGTTTTTTTCAACCACTAGCTATCTCAATAATGTAAAATTGCATTCTAGTTGACAGAATATATATTATATACAAA
>JBAXZS010000350.1:0-2606 GCA_041670175.1 Sphaerochaetaceae bacterium
AAGGGATGATGATTCCAGAGAACGTATTCACCCAATGAAAACTGTTGACGACTCCGTAGAGAGGCAAGGCTATGGACTCAAAGGGAATCATGAAGGAGATCAGGATGACAAAGAAAATCGGTTTCTTTCCCTTGAACTCGAATTTGGCGAAGGCCAGAGCCGCCACACTGTTGATGAGACATCCCAGCACAATGGTGATCGCCGATACATACAAGGTGTTGATAATCGGCCGTTGAAAACCGAAATCCCTGAAAATGCTCACATAGCTCTCGAAGGTGACTTGCACAGGAAAGAAGGTGTGAAAGGAAAGCGGCCGGGCGTATTGAAAGATTTCCGTATCACTGCGAAGGGAACAGGAGATCCCCCATAAGAGCGGGAATAAGGTGATGAAGGCGATAAGGATCAGAAAGAACCGAAGGACAATCCGTGGATATCTCTTTCTTTGCACTGACATGGCTAGTTTCCCTCCTTGGTGTTCAGTAATTTGAACTGGAAGACACAGACGGTTCCTATCATGAGCAGCAGGATGGTGACGATGGCCGAGGAACGGGAACGGTCGACAAACTGGAAGGCTGACTTGTACGCCTCGTACATCAGCACATTGGTGCTCCCCTGGGGACCTCCGTGGGTTACTATCTGCATCGGGGCGAAAAGCAGCATGTTCGAGGTGGTGTCGGCGACAAAGACAAACAGAAGCGTATTCTTGATCAAGGGCAGGGTTATGGCGGTCGTCCTCTTGAGCCATGAGGCCCCGTCCATGATGGCTGATTCATAGATGGTCGCATCAATGCCTTTTAATCCTGCAAGCAGGAACATCATCCAGTATCCCACGCCTTTCCAGTTCGCTATCGCGACAATGCACCAGAGAGCCTGGGTCTTATCGATGAAAAACCCCTGGTTGGGAATGCCCATCGCATTGAGGATGCTGTTGATGATCCCGTTGTTGACATTGAACATCATGTTCCAGAGCAATGTCGCCACAGTGATCGAGATGGTCACGGGCAGGTAATAGATGGTGCGGAATATCCCGATTCCCTTGAGATTGCAATTGACAAGGAATGCCAGACACAGGGAGATGAGTATCTGCAGGGGTGTTATGACAATGTTCATCTTGATAGTCACCCAGAGCGAGGACCAGAAGGTCTGGTCCTGGAAAAGCCTTTGATACGTAGCCAACCCTACATGCCTGTTGGATACGAACCCCTCGACCAAGGTCCGCCCGATAGGATACACCTTGAAGATTGCGATAAGAAGACAGGCGGGACCTATCATAAGATAGGGGATGGCCTTCTGCATTTTGATGGTGCCAAAATTCATTCTTGCTCCTTGTAACTCAACCATACGACAAATACGGCGGAATCGAAGGACCGGTTCCGCCTTAAGACAACCCAGGTTATTTCTTGTACTTGTACAATGCGGTATTCAATTGCTTGATCGCCGAGGCCACTGCGGGTTTCACCTCCGCACCGTTACGGATATCCTCAAGCATTGCATTGATGACCGTCTCATATTCCGAATATCCCGGGGTGACAGGACGGGGGACCGCCGTGTGGCCAGCTTCGTATGCGGCGATCTTCAAGTAATTGGGGGAATCCTGATTGTCATTGATGGCCTTGATCCCCTTCTGGGTTGAAGGAATGTCTCCGTTGGCAACCAGCCACAGGGTGTTCCCTTCCCCGAGACTCATGTACTTGACGAACTCTGCGGCCGCTTTCTTGTGCTTGGAGAAGGAAGAGACCCCGAAATGCCAGCTTCCCGTGGGGGTCGCGACCTTATCCTCATACCCTTTGAAGGCGGGACAAGGACAATACGCCAAGGACTTGAACCCGACTAGTGCGGCACTCGCTTCGTTCCAGGTCCCTCCGATGAGAAAGCACACCTTGCCCGAGCGGAAATTATTACCAACCTCATCGGCCGAGATTCCCCTGAGGGAGACCCCGCTGTCGAAGGTGCTCTTATAGAACTCAAGGGCCTTGATCCACTCGGGGGAATCAATGATCCCCTCCACCGTGACCCCGTCAGTCCCGATGGAAGGAGCCCCAAGACTATTGGGAAGCGCCAGTATCTGATAGATTCTTCCGACCTGCTCGAACATAAGGCCGGCGATACCCTTGCTCCCATCCGGATCGACAGCCTTCTGTACCTTTTGCGCCATATCGACCACCTGGGCCCAACTCAAGCGATGGGTCACATCATTTGGGGGGATCTCGACTCCCGCTTGCTTGACATACTCAGTGTTGTACCACAGCAACTGCGAGGATGAGTTCATCGGCGGACAATAGAATTTCCCCTCCCAGGTCCCCGCTTCCACTGCGGAAGGGATGAACCCCTGTTTCTCCTCAGCGGTGAAATACGCATCCATTGGTTCCAGATATCCCCGTTCCACATACCCTGCGACCATCGGGACATCGACACCCAGCACATCATACTCCGATGACTTGGAACCCAGCTTCACCTCCAGGTTCTGGAAGAGCTGTTCCTGCTGGTAACATTCCAGTTTGATCTTGACATTATGGGTTTGCTCATACTTCGCAATGATCGGATTTAGCTTCTCCTCCCATTGCCCGGCACCCGTCGTCACATAGGTGATTTCCTCAGGCTTCTCA
>JBAXZS010000351.1:0-2593 GCA_041670175.1 Sphaerochaetaceae bacterium
ACCAATCAATATCAGGCAGGAGGGAGATGATTGTATTTACAGTCAATATCAGGACATCATCCCCTGTTTTATGACCCCAAGTGTCATTGACATCCTTGAATTTGTCCAAATCAAACAGAAGTAACGAGAAGATTCCCTCTGTTTGATTAATCACTGCCATCTCTTCCTGTAATTTCTGATCAAAGTACCTCCGGTTCCTTATTCCTGTAAGATGATCCTTTGTTGATGACTCACTGAGAATCAGATTTTTGCGCTGAAGTTCCTCATTCAACTGGCGAAGTATCTCCTCACTTTTGTACAATGCTCCTTCGGTATGTTTTTTTTCAGTAATATCCCGGATAATCGAAACCATTTGGATGGCAGCCCCTTTGCTATCTCGAAGCACTTCGCTTCTTGCCTCAAGATTAAAGATTGAGCCATCCTCTCGTTTCCCTAAATACTCAAAAGTTTCTCCTTTGGTCATTCCAGAAAACAGATTGTCAAGATTGACCATCAAGGCATCAAGACTTTCAGGTGCGATAAAATCAGTTAAAGCCCTCCCTAGAGGGAGCTGCCCCCTTGGGTATCCAACTAATTGGGCGGTCACAGGAGAAGCCATAATAATTTTTCCCTGTCTATCTGAAACGATGATTGCATCTGGGGAAGTATTGATGATGGAACGGTACAATTCCTCACTGGAGGCAAGCTGTCTGCTCTTCTCTGTCAGGCTAGCCACTCGTTTCCTGGACTTAAGATACAAATGTCTCAAACGGCGTACCTTCAGTACTATGAGAATGACCAATAGGGCAAGAATCCCAAGGTAAATAAACAAAACACGATAATCGAAGAGAATTTTCCTGTTGGAGGCATATTTCCCAAGGATACTTCCCACAACATCAGGAGAAACGGCATCTATCGCTTTGTTAAGTACCGACAGAAGCAATAAATCATCCTTTGCGACCGCCATGCGCAACGCAAGACTAATACCTGGTACCTGCCCTGTTATCTCAAAGGATGAATATTCCTTGTTCTTAATCAAGGAAAAAAACACTCCTTGTGATCCAATGGCCAGATGGGCTTTCCCTGAGGAAACATATTCACATGCCTCTTGTTCGGAATCAACAATAATAACAAGAAGATTCGGGTACGTCGCTGTCAACCATTGAGAAAGACCGCTTCCTCTTCGTACTGCAACTGTAGCTCCCCCCTCCATTTCTAAATCGACGACAGGTGCAGTTCCCAAACGAGTCACAATGCTTACCGGCTCAAAAAAGAATGAGTTGGTAAACTCAAGCCCTTTCTCCTCATAGCTTGCTACGTTAAAAACCATCATGGCATCACAAACCCCTGAAGAAATGCTTTCAATCCGATCTTTCTCTGCCTGTGCTGGTACTATTTCAGGAGAAAGCCCGATCAGAGAGGAAATAAGAGTAAATAAATCCGAAGCGATACCAATATAGCTTCCGTCAGAAGAGATTTTTTCATAAGGGTAATCTGAGGAATCAACACTCAGCCGGATTGATTTGTGGGAATCCAAATATGCTTGTTCCTCTTTCGTAAAGGAAACGGAAAATCCCGACGAGGGAAACCCTCCATGAAGAGGAAGAAGGAGGAGGAGTATTATCCATAGCAAGCAGAGACGTCTCTTCACCATAGTTCTTCCTAAAGAGGAAATTCCTGGCCATCTTTCAGAAGGAAACGGATACCCGTCAGGAGTTCCCTACCGAAGGTACAATGATTTAATGCTATCCGTCAATTGTAGTTGGTGTCACTTTAGTCCGAATAATCAAAGTTTGTCCTGCCAAGTATCAGGAATCGAGTTCGCGTAAAAATCCTTGTACCCAAGGAATGGCAAAAAGACAGACTGAGTTCTTATCGTATCGGTTCCCCGTTCAGGTATCCCCGCCACCAGAACCAAGCAAGTTGCCAGCTGAGGATACTCTCTGCTCCTTGATTCTGGTTAACTCCATTCTCACAAAGTCCATCACAGCATCCTCCTTCAAGAGAATCAACCAAAGGTATTCCCTGGGTGTTTTCCCCAAGGTACCAGTTCAGGCATTTGTGTGCGATGTCATAATAGGCTTCTTTCCCTGTAATATGATGAGCAAAAAGGCATAGTAGCAACGTTTCAGAAGCCTCTACCGGTTGTTGATCATATAAGGCAGGTTCCTTCCCTTTCTCATACCATCCCTTACATCCAATTGGTTGGAAAAACTTCTCGTTGGTCGTTGTTTGAAGAAGGAAATCACAGGAACTGAGACCGATAGACAAGAATCTGTCTTCTCCTGTCCTTCGATAGGCAGCCAGCAAGGATAAGGGAAGCATAGCATTGCAATACGTTAGTTTCGGCTCGAACCATTGCCAGCAGGAGGTCGCCGAGACATCATAAGCCATGCCAAGGTCATTGGCAAGAGAAGAAAGCAATGCCTTGTCATTCTGGCCTCCTCTCTCGTAGAGTCCCATCATTGCATAGGCCTTGGCTCGCAAAGCCTTCAGTAATCCAAGGGAGGGAAGTACCGAATCAAAAAGGCCGGAGGCAACAGTCCTGATTGTCATCGGCAACCAGGAGGCTCCTGAAATGCTGCCCAAAGCCCAAAGACAACGTCCATAACAA
>JBAXZS010000352.1:0-2591 GCA_041670175.1 Sphaerochaetaceae bacterium
CAATACCTTCATCGCAGGAAAAGGACCTCTGTACCATATGGACCCACGTGCCAAGATATGCGCATTGCTGATTTTCATAGCAGGGTTTTTCCTTCCTGTGACATTGCAGGGGCTCTTTGTTTCAGTTCTTCTGCTTATTGTCCTTTCTCTTATTTCTGTAGGACTGAAGGCCTCGGCCAAGGTGTTTCTGTCTATTCTTCCCATGTTGATCTTCATGCTTTTGTTCATGCCCTTCAACCAAAGACAGGGAGAACCCTTGCTCCTGATTGGAAGTTTTACTCTGGTGACCAAGGAAGGACTATCTCAGATGCTTTTGCTGTCATTACGATTCATAGGAATTACCTTTAGTTGCTCCTTGCTTCTGTTCACCACCCGGATGAACGAGGTGATGCTTGCCCTTCTTTGGTACCATCTTGGGTACAAGGCGGTGTTGGTGATTACTTTATCACTGACCTACATCCCTTTTATCAGCGATAGCTTTCATGAGATCAGCGATAGCCATAAACTTCGGCATCCACTTGGGGGAAATGAGAAACTGCATATTCAAGACATGCTTCCTACTCTTACCAGCGCCTTGGTTGTTTCGCTCCGTTCCATTCCTTTTTTGGCCATGAGCCTGGAACAGAGAGGGTATGGGAGAACCAATAGGCGTACTCGGTATCACTCGCTTTCCGGATACAGGCATACGGTGTTGGACTTTCTCTTTTCTTTCTGGATTGTTCTCTTTCTTTTCCTCTTGTTTAAAAAGTAAGTATTCACTGTACAGGCAGGGTGAGGACAGTACAAAGTCAAATCCTTGACACGCTATGCAAAAGGGGTATGCTGATAACAAGAGAGGGAAAGGCGGTTCTTTTTCTCATTTGCTGGTTGGGGGATTCCAGGCTGAATTCTTTCTACAAAGATTTCTGTATGCAACGGGAGAAGAAAACAATCGGGTTTCCTTTCGGTTTATGTGCTCAAACCTGTACTTTGTGTAATTTTTATCTCAAATCATTTCTTGGTTTGCTCTACTATTTTCGAAATCTCTACGGAGGAAAAAACCATGAGGAAAACAACACTTGGATTGCTTTTGGCTATGGTGATTGTCAGTTTGATCGCTTGCACCACAACCACCGGGGACCTGAAAGCAGAAAAAGGAATTGTCAACGAGGCACTTTGGGAAGCGGATGGGACGGCAGACAAGATTGTCG
This sequence comes from Sphaerochaetaceae bacterium, assembly GCA_041670175.1. Taxonomy (GTDB): domain Bacteria; phylum Spirochaetota; class Spirochaetia; order Sphaerochaetales; family Sphaerochaetaceae; genus JBAXZS01. The sequence continues at coordinate 1,191 of JBAXZS010000352.1, forward strand.
TAGTGAGCGACATCCATCTAGGCGTTGATGATAAGTTCTCAGAAGATGTGAAGAACCGATCGCTGTTCATGGAATTCTTACAACGATTGGAAAAGACTTCCGATGTCAGGGAACTGGTCATTGCAGGAGATTTCCTTGATGAGTGGTTCCTGCCACTGAACTATCCAAAATACAAGGACTCCTCATCGTTCTACCGACAGGTGATCAAGACCAACCAAATGGTGATCGACCAGCTCAACGACCTGATGGAAAAAGGTATCAAGGTTGTATATGTGGTGGGAAACCATGACATGACACTGGATAGTGATGTTCTCAGTGAGGCCATGCCCAAGCTCGTCCAGGCACGTGATGCGGAAGGCCTGGGAACTTATATTACCGGTGATAGGAGTGAGATAGTCATCGAACATGGACATCGGTATGACGTGTTCTCTGCTCCTGATACAATCTCCAACCGCGAACTGTGTGGAAATGACGGCACCCTGCTTCCTCCTGGATATTTCTATGCCCGGCTTGCGACGAGCTGGATAGTGCAAGGTCGTCCTCCCATAAAGAAGGATTATCCCGTGGTCACCACCGTGCCTGACGCCAAGACCAATCCTGACCAGTACGGCGCCTATCTCTACTATCTCATACTGAGCTCCGAATTTACCAGGATGACCCAGATTGAACCTTTTGGCGACAAGGTTTTCGATATGAATATTGCCGGGTTCAACGGTAAGTACTCAATGGAAGACTTCTATCCGGTCCAGCAAGCTGAGGGGACGATATCGGCACCAGTGCTGTTCAGGAACTTCCAGCGTAGCTGGGATGAAAGGCAGGAAGCCAACCAGGTGCAAGTCAAAACCAGTTTTGCACAGGCAGTAGCCGGGACCTTTGATAAGGATTACTTCTTCAAACAGGCCAAGGTGCAGTATTTGGAGAATCCTCAAAGTACCATTGAGGTGGTGGTGTTTGGCCATACCCATGTCCCCAATTTCCAAAAACTGGACACCGGTAAATACTACATCAATGATGGTACCTGGATAGATAACAACAACAGTTATCCGGCAGCGACAAGAACCTTTGCGGTGATTACGACAGGAAGCGCCGATCAGGCCGTCCTCTATGAGTACATGCCTGATGGAAGCCTTCAGGATTTGTCCGGCGTTGTCGGCAAATGACAAAATGTTCCGCGACCCAAGTCCCGGGCAATGCAATATGGTTGTCTGGGACTTTTTGTTATCAGGGGGATGTTCCCTGATTGCAGACTTGTCCTCGGTTCTGGTCCTTGATGGCTATACTCCTGTGAGGTGGCTTCTCCCTGACGCATGTTCCGCTGCTTGAAACCAGGTTGACACTCAAGGCGAAAATGACCACTATTTGCGGAATAAAGCGGGAGAAAATGGAAAAACGAAGTGATGC
>JBAXZS010000353.1:0-2584 GCA_041670175.1 Sphaerochaetaceae bacterium
GCTATCATGAGCTCCTTAGGATTCGTGGTAAAACGGGTCGCCCCGCTCATGATGCCATTGGGATCTCCGATTGCCTCGACCTCGACCACATAGTCGACATCAGACTCAGGAATACCAAAAGGCACATTGGGAAACGGTACGATATTGTCGGTAAGGATGATTACCTTTTGAGCATACTGGGCGTCGAGTTTCGCATAGCCCATCGACCCGCAGATAACTCCTTTATCATTGTCTCGGGAATAGCCATTGGCATTACCAAACGGATCACAGGAAGGCGCTCCAAGAAATGCCACATCAATGGGTAACTGTCCAGACTCAATGGTTGCCGCACGACCACCATGGGAACGGAACACCACAGGGATATCCATCAAACCACGGGAAATCGCCTCGGCAAGATCCCCACGAAGACCGCTTGTCTCGATACGCCTGATGACCCCATTACGGATGTGCTGGATCAGAGGCTTATGGATATCCGTCAAAGAACTTGCTGCAAGAGTAAGATTTTTAATTCCCATCTTGGCAATGGTATCCATCACCATGTTGACGACGAAGTCCCCATTGCGGAAATGATGATGAAAGGAAATCGTCATGCCATCTTTCAATCCGACAAGCTTGATAGCCTCTTCAAGAGAAGGGACAATCTTGTTTTCACTTAATTCACGTTCATGACAAGTTTTGAGTTCCTTATGCGCATGAGCATCCGTATAGCATTCCTTAATGTTTTTCAACTCGTTAATATACGGAATATCATTGATGTCAATTTTCTGCATGCCTTTCTCCTATTTAAGTATCTTCGCCGCTTTCGCAAGTTTGATCACCCGTTCAGCGCGAAGCACGATGGGACGATCTATCATCTTGCCATTGAGCGCAATGACACCTGAACCATGCTTATGAGCCTCATCGATGGCTGCCAAAACCGCTAATGCTTTCTGAATATCTTTCTCAGTAGGAGTGAACACATCGATAATCGGTTGAATCTGGCGTGGATTAATGACTGATTTCCCATCAAATCCCAACTGTTTGATCAACTTGGTCTCGGCAATCAGCCCTTCCTCGTTGTTGACATCAGAATACACGGTGTCGAGCGCTGCAAGCCCTGAGGAGCGAGCAGCCTGCAAGATCATGGAGCGGGCAAAAAGCAATTCAATACCTTCAGGGGAACGATTGGTCTTGAGATCGGTAACATAATCCTCTGCACCTAATGCAATACCAATCAGACGAGTACTCGCTTTGGCAATGGAGGGGGCATTCAGTACCCCCTGGGCACTCTCTATCGCCGCCATAATCTTGGTCGTACCAACCTCCATTCCTATGGTTTTCTCAATACGACCAATCTGCTGTTCACAAAACACGACATCGTCGGCAGTTTCCGTCTTGGGAAGCCGGATGACCTGAACCCTCGCACGTACCATTGCCTCGAGATCGGCAATGCCAACCGGGGTATCCAAGGCATTGACCCGTACCACCAATTCCTTGTCACCATAATCGATGGTGGTCAAGGCATGAAACACCAAGCTACGGGCAGCATCCTTCTCCATATAGGAAACACTATCCTCAAGATCGAACATGATACTGTCACAGTTATAAATATAGGCGTCCTTTATCATTCCGGGATTATTTCCCGGGACAAACATCATGGTACGCCTGAGCCTATCGTCCATACTTACACCTCCCACGTAAAATCAGTACTTCCACAAGAGCGATAGAGGGCGGTCTCCACCCTTGCCTTGATAACGCAATCAAGTGCTCCTTCATCGATGGCGGTGATATCGGCACTAATGACCCCAAGTTTCCTTGCACATCCTTGGATGACCTCTTTGATCTGTTTCCCGAACTGCTTGGAAACGGAACTGGTCAAATGAATCGTAATACCTTCAGCTGAACCCTTGGTGACCGTAACCATGATGTCGCTGGATTCCAAAGTTCCTGCAATTCCTGTCTTAACAACTTCCATCTCATTGACTCCTTCAAATTTATGGATGCCACCCTGACTACTTGCACCAGGTTCATCTCACACCCGTCCCTTGCACTTTTGCTTTTTTTCTCTTCAAATAGGTCTGGACAACAGGCAACAACATCGAACCAATAATAAGAACAATGAAGATGATGCATATCGGGGAACTGGTAAAAATCTTAAAACTTCCATTGGAAATCTTATATGCCCGCCTGAAATACTGCTCCATATTCGTACCTACGATGACAGCAAGGACAAAAGGACTTGAGGGAAAATCAGCCTTCGCCATGAAATAACCGAAGATCCCGAACACCAACAACAAATAGAAACTTGCAGTTGAGGAGGCAATTGCATAGGTTCCTACAAAGGTAAGGCCCAAAACAATCGGATACAACACTTTGGGAGGAACCGCAAGGACACGGACCAGTACGCCGGCTAAGGGAATGTTCACGATGGCCAGAATGATGTTGCCAATGAACATGCTGGCAATGATTGCCCACACAATATTACTCTGTTGCTGAAAAAGCGCGGGACCTGGTTGCAGGCCAAGCATCAAAAGGGCGCCCATCATGACCGCGGTGGTTCCTGAGCCAGGAACTCCAAGGGCAAGCATGGGAATCAAGGCTCCCA
>JBAXZS010000354.1:0-2582 GCA_041670175.1 Sphaerochaetaceae bacterium
AGGTTGTTTCCCGGATACCGGGGTGACACCTATGTGCTTCCAGATTCCTTCGGATATAATGGCAACCTGCCGCAGATAATGGCAGGATGCGGCGTTAAGTATTTCATCACCAGCAAACTCAGCTGGAATGACACCAACAGATTCCCTTATGACCTTTTCCTCTGGCGCGGAATAGACGGGACACAAGTGAAGGCACATATGCTTCCTGGCAGCTACAACGGAACAAGCCACCCAAGGGATATAATCCGCATGTGGAACAATGTTCTGCACAAGGATGTCCAGACTTCCCTGCTCAGGACCGTCGGAGAGGGAGACGGAGGCGGAGGAACCCGTCGTGAGGATATTGAGTTCCTCAGAAGGATGAAGGACTTCCAAGGTTGTCCAAGGTCCAGCTGGACCACCGTGTCCAAAGCAATGGAGAGAATCTTCAGCGAAACCTCCGAGCTTCCGGTCTATGAAGGTGAGATGTACCTTGAGCTTCACAGGGGCACATACACCAGCCAGGCTCTTATGAAGCAGGGCTACAGAAGAATTAATGCCCTTCTGCATGATGCTGAATATCTTCTCAGTTTTGTCTGGGCGAAAAAACGGATATCCGATGAACGATGCAGGGAGATCTCTTATTCAATCAGGGAGATCTGGAAGACAACCGTTGTAAATCAGTTCCATGACATCCTTCCCGGGTCCTGTGTGGGCATTGAGTATGAGGAAGTGAACGCCTTCTATGAACAGGCGGGACAGAAACTATGCAACCTGATAGGCGAACTCGCCAAGCCCGGCAGTAAAGAACTGAATCTCACTCCATTCATCGGAAACGACATTGCCCCCTATTCCACAAAAAGGCTCTTTGCAAGCGAAAGTTTGGGTGGACTTTCCGTAGAAGTTGCTTCCGACGGCACCATTGACTCTGTGACCTACAAGGGCAGACAGCTTTCCCGTGGTGCCTGGAATGTTCTAAGAATCGGAGAGGACGTACCTTTGCAGTGGGATGCCTGGGATCTTGAGAAGGACTCCCTGGAACATCTGAAAAAAGCAGTTGTGCCGTATGACGGCCTTCTCCGGCAAGGTAGCATCGGAGAGCATTCAACAATAGCCCAGAAGATAATAGTAGATGAAAAAAATTGCAGGATTGACTTTGTTACGGACATCGATTGGCACGAAGACCACAAGGTCCTGAGGGTAGAGTTCCCAACAACGGTTTTTGCAGAGAACGCAATATTCGACATCCCGTTCGGCTATGTTTCCAGAAGCACTCACAACAACACCTCGCATGAGACCGCACAGTTTGAATCCCCTGCCCACAAATTCGTGATGATCAGGGATGAGGGGGTTTCCGTGGCACTTATGAGTGACAGCAAGTACGGCTACAGTGCCAAGGACGGTTGCCTGGGAATGACAATGCTCAAAAGCGCCAAAGCCCCGGACGCAAACGCGGACATGGGACACCATCATTTCGTCTATTCGGTATTTGTAGGGGACGGTTCCCTTCAAGCCACCATTGCAGAGGCCGAGAACCTCAACAATCCACATCTGCAGGTATCAGAGGACTACAGCCCTCTTGTCAGGGCCAGTGAAGGGCTTGCGGTGGAGACGGTCAAGCTGGCCGAGTCCGTCGATTCGGTTGTCTTCAGGGTAAGGGAGACTCTGGGCTGCAGCAACAGCGGAACGCTGGAGCTGGATCCCTGTCTTGATGGAGAATCCTTATGTGAGACCGACATGCTGGAGGAGAAGGAGGGAAAACCTTCTTTCTCCTTCCATCCGTTCGAGATCAAGACCTACAAGGTCAGGAGAAGTTGAAAAGACCTGGAGCCCACGTGGGATTATAGAGATAATGGAGAAAGCAGTAAAAACAGAATTCCGCCTAAAATCCGCCCATTGCAGGCTTCTGAGGGCAAAAAAGCCTCAAATTTTTCATGATTTAAGGCTTTCCTGGGAAATGCAACTATTCCCACTCAATCGTGCCTGTAGGCTTGGTGGTCAGGTCGTAGAGAACCCTGTTCACTCCCTTCACTTCGCTAGTGATGCGCTGCACCAGCTTTCTAAGAAGAGGATATGGAATCTCCTCGACTGTTGCGCTCATGGCATCTGTTGTATTGACTGCACGGAGGATTACACACCACTCATCAACACGCTTGCCATCCCTGATTCCAACGCTCTTAAGATCTGGAACAACAGTGAAGTACTGCCACACCTTGCCCTGAAGGCCAGCGTTGGCAAACTCCTCGCGAAGAATTGCATCTGACTCTCTTACAGCCTCAAGGCGATCGCGGGTTATTGCGCCTGTGCATCGGACGCCCAGGCCAGGCCCTGGGAAGGGCTGGCGATAAACCATGCTAGCAGGCAAGCCGAGAGCTTCTCCTACAACCCTGACCTCATCCTTGAACAAAAGCTTTACTGGCTCGACGAGCTCAAACCTAAGGTCCTCTGGAAGGCCTCCAACGTTATGGTGCGCCTTGACTCCATGGCTCTCAAGAATATCTGGATAGATGGTTCCCTGAGCCAGGAACTCTATGCCATCAAGCTTTCTGGCTTCTTCCTGGAATACATTTATGAACTCTGAGCCGATGATCTTCCTTTTTTTC
>JBAXZS010000355.1:0-2567 GCA_041670175.1 Sphaerochaetaceae bacterium
ACGACAGCAGAAGCACTCTTGTCAAACTTTATGTAAAGTTCAACGGCTTTCTTCCTATCTTCGTATGAATACATTCTCTCCTCCTTATGGAGTCCAAGAAAATGTCTTCACCCCCATCATGTAAAAAATATTTTACCGCTTGCATCTTGCCGGAGCTTGAGCCTCCTAGAAAGAAACTGAAGGCGCTTCCGGACGTAGAGTTTGTGGGCTTGTCCTGTGTGTGGAACAAGCCGGTAAAAATTCCCATTGAGAAATCTCCCTATGCGTAGGCATGAAAAAAGCACCTACCATTAAGTAAGTGCTTCAGAAATTGTTTTGACTGTTATCAATTACAAGGTTTAAGTTTCACAGCTGTTCCCGAAACCAGAATGCCTTGTATTGCATCGGAATATTCTATAAATGTGTAACGAACATCAACTATAGCATTAGCTTCTAATGAGCTTGCTTTTTCTAACATTATCTTTTCAGCTTCATTTCTAGCAATGATGAATTTTTGAGTTCCCTTATCAGTTACTGTTCCAAATACATTAGCCCAACTTGCAAAAGAAGCGGAAAGAGCCCCACTCCCAATTACGCATTCTCCATTTACCATGCCAAGTGTTTCAGTAATAATATGATTTACAATAACGGATGAAGTGACCATAAATTTCTTCAAATGTAAAAAACTCTCTTTACTGAGATTTATTTGTTTTTCCTTTTCTGTTTCTATTTCTTTTTGCTCCATTATTACATTGACCTTTTCTTGTAATTTTTTACAAGCAGAATCTACTGTACTTTGATTTGAATTTTCATTTTTTAAAGAGTTAATTATTTCCAGTTGTTTTTGTTCATCTTGGTTTGCATAATGTAGTTTATCGTAGCACTTTGAGCACAAATCCATGCCTAGATAATTATAAGGATTTACCCATACACTAATTTCATTACTACATAAATCACAGTGTTGTTTAACCATTTTAACTTCCTCATCTACTATGAATGGTAAAACCAATGTAATAGTTTTGCTACAACAATCTTGAATTAAATCATCAGTAACCCTCTGCTGTCATACACCGACTCGTTGTTGTCAACACCGCACCTGATCGCTCTGTCGAGGGCCATGATGGTGGCCACGGCTCCGTCGATCTTCTCTGTGGACTTTTCCTTGTCAGGCTTGATGTTTCCAGCAGGGTCTGTTCGGATGAAGATGTTGTCCATCATCCAACGAAGCACCGGATGACCGCCGTGGGCGATTTTCTTTTCCAAGACCAGTTTCATCAATTCCTTGGTAGGCGGGCTCATGTCCTTGAATCCCTGTCCGAAAGGAACGACCGTAAAGCCCATGCCCTCAAGGTTCTGAACCATCTGCACGGCTCCCCATCGGTCGAATGCAATCTCACGGATGTTGAACCGTTCGCCCAGACGCTCTATGAACTTCTCAATGTAGCCGTAGTGGACGACGTTTCCCTCAGTGGTCTCAAGCTTTCCCTGACGTTCCCAGAGGTCATAGGGCACGTGGTCTCGGTTGACTCGAAGTGTCATGTTTTCTTCTGGAATCCAGAAATACGGAAGCACGTGGTATCGATCATCCTCGTCTACAGGAGGAAAGACCAAAACGAAGGCCGTGATATCCGTGGTTGAGGACAAGTCCAAACCGCCGTAACAGACACGCCCCTCAAGAGCTTCTTCGTCAACAGGCGTGGCGCAGAGATCCCACTTTTCCATAGGCATCCAGCGAATAGCCTGTTTAACCCATTGGTTGAGCCTTAGCTGGCGAAAGGAGTTCTCTTCGGCAGGATTCTGCTTCGCTGATTCACAGGCCGCTTTGACCTTCTCGATATCCACCGTGATACCCAGCGAGGGATTGGCCTTCTTCCAGACCTTGGGGTCCGTCCAGTCGTCAGCCTCATCGGCTCCATAAATTACTGGATAGAAAGTCGGGTCAACCTTTCTTCCTTCAAGGATATCTTTTGCCTTCTGGTGGGTCTCATAGCAGATGGAATGTGTATCCGTCCCTGCCGTGGTGATCAAGAAATAGAGGGGTTGCATTCTTGCATCTCCCGAGCCCTTGGTCATTACATCGAAGAGCTTTCTGTTCGGCTGGGTATGAAGCTCGTCAAACACCACTCCATGAATGTTGAAACCGTGCTTCGAGTAGGCCTCGGCAGAGAGAACCTGGTAGAAGCTGTTGGTCGGCTGGAAGATGATGCGCTTGGTGGCCGCCAATATCTTCACTCTCTTGGAAAGGGCGGGGCACATGCGTACCATGTCCGCTGCGACCTCGAAGACAATCGAGGCCTGCTGACGGTCGGCCGCGCAGCCGTAGACCTCAGCCCGTTCCTCTCCATCACCACAGGTGAGAAGAAGAGCGATGGCGGCTGCCAGCTCGCTCTTTCCCATCTTCTTGGGTATCTCCACATATGCGGTATTGAACTGCCTGTAGCCGTTGGGCTTGAGAATTCCGAATACATCACGGATGATGCGTTCCTGCCAGTCGATAAGCTCGAAGCTCTTTCCAGCCCAAGTTCCCTTGGTATGCCTAAGACTTTCAATGAAAGCCACAGCATAATCCGCGGAGGCCTTGCTGTAGA
>JBAXZS010000356.1:0-2518 GCA_041670175.1 Sphaerochaetaceae bacterium
TGATGAAGGCAAGGTCAAGGGATTTCTCTGCTATGATATTTCCACCCAGAGTCTGGATAATATTCTTCACAAGGAAAAAGTGGATATAGTTGTCCTCACTGACCAATTCGATAATACAATCTACTGTTCTGACAATTCCCTTGTGAATAGCATGGGAAAATCATTATTGGATTGGAAAGACACCGACACGGTACTCAATAATGGCAAACCCTATTATGCAACAAGCAATCTACTCACAAGTTACAATGTAAAGGTCATTACATTGACCTCTACCTTGGCGCAATCCCACTTCTTCAAGTTAGGGGAACTTTTCCTTGTTCTTTTACTAGCATTTATGATCTTGCTTATCTTTATACTTGGGCAACGAACAGCAAGAAATTCCTTACAACCTATAAATGTTCTGCTCAACGCGATTCAACAGTTTCTCGGTGGTAATCTTGAATACAGAATCAAGGAAAGAACCTTTGATGAATTTCAGATTCTTTTTGACGGGTTTAATCAAATGATGGTAAAACTCCAAGCCTTGCTGAAAAACAATAGTGAACTTTTGGAACGCAAACGTCTTATGGAGGTCAAGCAACTGGAAAAACAGTTCAATCCTCATTTTGTGTATAATGTCCTGGAGACATTGAAATACGAAATCCTTATAAACCAGAAACAAGCATCCCAGATGGTAGTAACTTTTGCAAACCTCATGCGATACAGTATCAACTATGGTAACGGCAAGGTCTCTTTAGGTACAGATATCAAATATGTACAAGACTATCTGCTCTTGCAGAAAATGCGGTTTTCCGACAGGCTTTCTTATTCCCTTCATGTAGATGAGTCCCTTTTGAATTGCCAAATTCCCAAATTACTGATTCAACCAATTGTGGAAAACTGCCTATCACACGGCATTGAAGATGAAAAAGCTTTGAACATACAGATCCAAGTGAAAGAAGATGCTGGAAATATCAATTTCATTGTGACAGACAATGGTTGCGGCATACAACCGGAACGGCTTGCAAGTTTAAAGAAACTCTTTGAAACCGAAGATGCGATGCCTGAGCATATCGGGCTTTATGATGTTGAACGTGAAGTAAAGCTTCTCTATGGAAATGGTTATGGATTGGATATTGCAAGTGAATTTGGCAATGGTACGAGAGTGTGTCTAACCATACCTTATGAGGCAAGGCCCGACAATGTATAAGATTCTCATAGTTGAAGATGAGGAAATTATCCGTAAAGGCATCATCTATACAGTTGATTGGGTGAAATATAACTGTGTGGTTGTTGAAGATGCCGCTGATGGCAAGGAAGGTTTGGAGAAAATTGCCTATTATCGTCCTGACATTGTGATTACAGATATCAAGATACCTTATATCAACGGCCTTGAGATGCTTCAAAAAAGCATTAAACAATACCATTATGAAGCTATTCTGGTAACAGGGTATGAGGTCTTTTCCTATGCAAAGCAGGCTATTTCCTTGGGCGTATCGGAATATTTGCTTAAACCCATTGATTTGGAGGAACTTGGAAAAGTATTGGAACGGCTTACAGAAAAAATCAGAAAAAATCAAATTTATCAGGAAATTACTAAGCAGTCGAACAAGATCCAGAACAATCAGATAGTAGACCCTAAACGGTTGACTGCTCTGAAATCCAAATATGTATATACCATGATTAAATATATCGAGCAGCATTATTCCGAAAAGATCTCGATCAAAGATATAGGCGCTGAATTCAATCTGAGTAAAACCTACCTCAATGCAAGGTTCAAGGAAGAAACAGGATATCCCTTTAATGATTTTTTGAACCGCTATCGAATTTCTCGCTCAGTGGAGTTGCTGAAGCAACATAAGCTGAAAGTATATGAAGTAGCCCTTTCTGTCGGGATCCCAGACTATAAGTACTTCAGCCTGGTATTTAAAAAGTATGTGGGGTGCTCCCCTATGCAATTCGTCTCTTCCCTAGAATAGGAATAAATACTTCATATTTTGATATCGCCTTCTTTGCATCATTAAAAGGGTTGCCTTATATCGAAAATCTATTTCCTGGTATGTTCTTAGTAGGTTTTCAATGTAACGAAAAAATTGAAAAATTCTCCATATACTTTTCGTTCTATCGTTCTATAGCTCCCCGAATTGTAAGACTACTTGTTAGTAATCCAGACGCTTTTCTGTAAGAATATATGGTCCTCTAGGGCAAGATCTCCAAGGAACATCACCGTTGGCTTGGTTGGATAGCCAGGAGGGACACAGACCAGGGCTTATTCGCTGAGAGATTCTTTGGCAGGCTAAAGAAGGAGAGGTTCTGCAAATGCAACGAGGCCGGAGTCTCGATTGAAGAATCAAAATGTTATTAGGAAGAATGAGCCCTCTCGCGAGTTGAATGAGTCTTGGATTAGTATCACAAAAAGTCCAACATTTTGTCTCCTGCAAATTGGGGTGGATGTCGCTCTTTTGTGCAATCTGCAGGATTGCCCTAGGGCTTTTCTCCACCCCTTGGAGACTATCAGGAGACTACTGTCACTTACCCA
>JBAXZS010000357.1:0-2513 GCA_041670175.1 Sphaerochaetaceae bacterium
CAATTTCACCAAGACCATATTTTTTAGCAAGATCCAAACGATAGAAAATACCATTTTGAGCAAAATTAGATTCATATGAGGGAATCATGTATAGTTTGCCATCAACTTTTGCCTGTGCAAGCTGTCCTTCTTTGAAATAACCATAGACCGTCGGCATGCATTTTTCGAACAAGTCCGTCAGATCAGCAAAAGCTCCATTAGCTGCATACAGACTATACAGATTCGGGTTCACATACATCAAATCTGCTGGCTCACCAGTAGTTAGAATCAGCTGGTACTGATTTTTATAGTTATTCCAGCCAAGACAGGTAACGTTAATCGTTGTATTGCATTTTTCCTTTAGTAATTCATTGAACTTGGCCATTACCTTCTCAGTATCCTTCCCCGAAGATCCAGAACTGTACATTATCAATTCTACATATTCTTTAAAACGATTTTCACTGCTTAAAGCTGTAGTACTTACTTCGGTATTGCCTTTTGCAAAAGCCACAAAAGTACAGCATAAGACTAACATACCAACTAAAACTCTTTTCATATTTCCTCCATTTTTGATTCCCATTTCTGGGTACGTTATTCACAAATTCAATCCGAAAAGACCAATTCCCCAACTATTTCGAGGGCATTAAGGTTAATGTTGCTTCCAAGTGCATTATCATGATGGGTACCTATGACAACCATTCTGAATCTATGATTTGCATAGCGAAGGTCGTGGATTGAGAACAGGCTTTTCCTGAACTTTCTTGAATCAGAGAAGCTATCAATTGTCGTAACCTTGCTTTCATCTATGTATATATCGGCCCTTCCCGACTCATTGTCGGCTACTCCGATAAGGCTAAGAGCTGTTCCCTTGAAGATGAAATCTACCTGGCTACCTTTCTCAGAAGACCTAAGTAAAGTACGGTAGTAATTATCAGAATTATTACCAATCTCTATCCAGCTTCCAGACCTTTCAATGCCCTTAGCAAGTATTGAGTAACGTCTGCAAGACTCTGGGAGATTCTCGATTTTCTCGATTCTGAAGTTATCGTATTCGACTATGTTATAACCACTACCGATAACAATATTCCCACTTGAAATTGTTTGATCTATCATGGTTGCAAGCAAAGTACCATTGTAGAAAGCACTGATTTTGTCATGTTCACAGCAAATAGCAAGTTTATGCCAAGCACAGAGGGGGAAATCCTGAACTTTACCTGCCACAAAGACAATCGGACCACAAGATAAGAGCCATCTTCCATCATAATACATTCTTACGTTATAACACTCGGGTATGTTGCACGTGGCAGAAGCATAATTGCATCGAGCACCAAGGAGCACGTAGCCTTCATAATCCTTCTCAGGCATTTCTTCCATGCGAAAATAAAAGCTAACTTTGTAATTCATCAATTCTTGCCCACCCAAGATTGTATATGGCAAGGGAGTGAAACGCCTTTTCCAATCGATCGGTTTCAAGGAATTGTCCAGGACCTGTTTTAGGCAATGCCCTCCATCTTTTCCACCAGCACTTATCTCGAAGGCTCCTGACTGGTCACTTGTATATCTTGGTTGCTTACCAATTTCATAGAGATTGAAGTCTTCATAATAAGGAAGACTGAATCGCGTTTCACTAGGAACGTCAAACTCAGCACGACCCTTTTGCTGGCCAGTGGTAGTTGTCAGGGTACAAATGGATCTGGGGTCAATGAAGAGGCCTGCCTTATTATCAATGAGATTTATATCATCCATTTTGACAAATTGTTGCTCTTCGTTGGTTAGCCAAACATGGAGGCATGAAATCGGGATGTTCTCAAACTGCAACTCAAAGTTCATTGCAATATCGCTCCTATTAAGAAGCATGATACTTACATCCTTGGTCCGGAAATTTCGCAAGGTCAGATAACTATATGGAACTGAAGAATAACAGGCACTATCAATATAGTTCCAACCCGGTTGTATAAACTGGGTAAACTGAGCAACAACCCATAAGCCTGGTTGGAGTTCATAATGCCCTGTCCATGGATTTGCCGCCAACAGAATACTCTTACAGGTGTAGGGAACATTGTCGTAGATTGCTTCAATTATTGGATGCATCACATACTGGACCATCTTTCCCGATACATAGGATTGGATGATTTTGTAAGCCATATCCAAGGCAAAGGAAAACTTGTTCCTGTAGGGCGCAATATCCTCGCTATCGAAAATCGGAAGGCCACATTCTTTTGAATACTGTGGACTGTCCTGCTTGTAGTGCCTGGTAATTGCTGCAAGGCTATTCCTTAAATCGGGATTGCCTTTGATAATCGGTACAATATTCCAGTCCTCTGTACTATCAGCACCTGATAGTTTTACCTTGCTAAATCCATCTCTATCGAGACCTGGCCTGAGCACACGGACAACCCAATCTATACAATAATCCCCTTCATTCTCATCAGGTGCAAGATAGTCAAAATCAAGGTTGAAATTTTCCTTCGCTCCTTTTAAAAAATTCAAGTAAAACCGGTATTTCCTTTCATTATCGGTAATCCAGGATGGAG